>NZ_CAXBOC010000047.1:0-16920 GCF_963976465.1 uncultured Cyclobacterium sp.
TTACAATCCTCAAAATGGATACATATGCTGAGTAATTCTGCAGGTTTGAGGATTAAAATCAACCATGGATTTTATTAAATGATGCTAATTAATTTTTCTCGGACTTTTTAAATATGCCATTAAATCAATTACTTCCTGCGCACCAAGGGACTCAAAAAGACCCGGAGGCATTAAAGAAACATTGGTGACTTCTTTGCTTTGAATTGCTGATTTATTGATTTTTACAGGTTCTTGGCCGGCAATTTTTAAAGTGATTTGTCTGGCGTTTTCTCCTACAACGTTCCCGGTGTAGGTTCGTCCTCCCATGGTGGTGATTACAACCAATTTATAGGCGTCCTGAATTTCAGCACTTGGTTCCAAGACGTTCAATAAAATATAATCAGTGTTAGTCCGGTTGGATCCGGTAAGGTCTGGTCCAATATCAGCTCCCTCTCCAAACATTTTGTGACATGACCCACAAGTGTTCGTGAAAAGGGCTTTTCCTGCTTTAAGATTTGCATTTTTTAAAGCATTGTTTGTCAACATTGACCGGTATTTATCATAGGCTGCCTCATCATTGGGTACATGTTCTATTGGCCCCCAGAATTCCACAAACCCGCTTCCAATCACTCTGTGAAGCTGTCTGGCAAGGGTGACAGGGATTTCTTTTTTAACGATGTTTCTGGCTTTAATTTCATCTAATAGCAGGTTTCCATACCTTGGTCGAGAGGATAAAGTTTGGAGGATGTTAACTTTGGTTTCAGGGCTTGCCTGTGGATATATAGCTATCAAGGCTTTCCCTACTTGCTCATTATCAAAAGCTGCCGCAGCTTTGATGGCCTCTTCTTGCAGGTCTTTGTCTTCGAATAAGCCT
The DNA here is from genome assembly GCF_963976465.1 of uncultured Cyclobacterium sp. Taxonomy (NCBI): domain Bacteria; kingdom Pseudomonadati; phylum Bacteroidota; class Cytophagia; order Cytophagales; family Cyclobacteriaceae; genus Cyclobacterium; species uncultured Cyclobacterium sp. The sequence goes on from NZ_CAXBOC010000047.1 coordinate 854, forward strand.
AGAAGTATAGGTACCAATTCTCCTTTTTGGCGGGCAGCTAATAATTGTATGGCTTTAATTTTTTCTCTCTTATTACTATTTTTGCTTCTCAAACTTGCCAAAGCTTTTTGGGTGGCTTCAGCATCTCCAAATAGGGCCGCAATATCCTCAGCAAAGCCTTTGGTGGCAAGGTTCTTCTTTAATTGACTTTCCAAGTTTTTCCAGTTGTCGGGAGCAACCAAATCTGTTCTACCCTCCATTCCATTGATCATTCCTTCCAGTAATAATGTTTGATTACGGGAATAGGAAATAATCGCCTGGACAAGTTGTTTCAATGCATCGCCGTCCACAGCCCTTCTTGCAATGTATTTTGTGAGCAATGGGATTTTAGACTGTTCGGCCAATTCCATAAACTTTCTCTCATCTTTTTCAATTAAATCTGAAATTCCAAACCAAACGAGTTTGGGTATGTTGTGATCATTTTGGTCTTCTTTTCTGGAAACCAGATGGGCTGCCAGTTCCCATTTCCAGTCCTCTGGAACTCTTTGTAAGGCAGAGGCCAAATAAAGCCGAACGATGGGGGAGGGGTCTGTTTCTGCCATTGCTACCATTATATCTTTTGCTTTTGGTAGGGGAGTATTGCTTTCACAAATCAATTGAACGGCCCAGGAACGAATATAGGGGTCTTGGTCGCTCAGGGAGGACAGCAAGGTTGTTTCCGTTAAGGTATTGGTTTGATGTAGGGTCCATAGTGCCTTTAGTCTCAGATCGGTAGGATTTGTACTTGAAAATAGAGCTTTTAATGCCTGAATGGCATCTGGTTTTATTTCACTATAATAGGCTCGTTTCTGTAGAATCCCTCTGGCCCTTCTTGCATGCCAGTCACTTTCACTGCTTTGTAAGCCAGCGAGTTCCATATCTGTCAGGAGGTTGAGGTCAGTATACCTCCCTTTCCAGTTTTTGGCTTGGTTGTTTTCAGGCATAATTCTGAAAACCCGACCTGTTTCACTATTAAGGACTTCTTGACCACAGATATCTGCATCGTGCCAATCCAATACATAAATGCCGCCTTCCGGACCTATTTCCATACTAAAACCTACCCATTGGGCATTGTTTGCCAAAAGGAAATTATCCGAATGCTTGCCAATGAAACTTGACCCACTTGGTATTAAACTGTCTGATAAGACTGCATGTTCGTGGATATTGGCCATAAAAACTTTCCCTTTTTCTTCCTTAGGAAAAGCGTCTGACTGATAAATTCTAGCCCCTCCATGGGCCGAACGGTGACTATGGTCGGTTATTGTTTTGATATCTTCATACACGTAAGGGTTGAAATGTTGCCCTCCTTGCCGATGATAAATCCCTCCCGGCACCACATGCCAAAGGTGAGGGATTACACAGGCCGACATAATGAGTTGGCCCTTGGCGTCGTAATCAATTCCCCAGGGATTGCTAAAGCCATGAGCGACTACCTCAAATCTGTGCTTGGTAGGGTGATAGCGCCAAACTCCTCCATTAATGTCTACCCCATCTGCTTCAAGTAAGTCTTCCGGAAATGGGTCTTTATGGTAATAGAGTTTTGTTTTTTCCTTTTCTGTGGGCTTTCTGATTTTTGATGGAGTAGCAAAGCCTTGTAGCCCGTAAAGCCAACCATCCGGCCCCCACTGAAGGCTATTTAATGTTTCATGGCGGTCTCTTATTCCCCATCCGGTAAGCAAAACTTCAATATCCTCAATATCTGCTTTGTCATCTTGGTTTTTATCAGGAATGAAAAGAAGGTTGGGCGGTGCTCCTACATAAACCCCGTCAAAGCCTACCGCCAAAGCTGCAGGAAAAGCCAGTCCTTCCATAAAAACTTTCTTTCGATCCGCCTTTCCATCACCATCTGTGTCTTCCAAGATAAGGATACGGCTGTTGCCGTTGTTTGAAAAACCATGCTGTCTTGACTCGTAATCTTTGTTTTCAGCTATCCAAAGCCGCCCTTTATCATCCCAGCAAAAGGCCATCGGCTGGCTTATCATGGGTTCTGAAGCAAAAACATTCACCTTATAGCCTGGTTTTATAGTCATTTCCTCAACTGCCTTATCGGGGGTTAAAAATTTGGCTTTCCTGCCCTCGTCTCTTGCCATTTGCCATAAGGAAGCAGTATTGTACATGCCTTCCCTTCCGGTATAAGCTGCCCAGGCCTCCGTTACTTCCACATCATTGAAGGCCTTGGTATAGAACAGTAGTCGATGTTTGATAATTTGGGTAGCTCCACTATCAATTTTCCAGTCTTCGTCACGTGTATAGGCCGGTCCAAGGCCAAACTGTTGGTCTACTCGCCATTTTTGCGGATAGCCTTTGTTATCAGGATGATCAAAAACTGCAATATTGGCCATCTCTGATCTACCTTCTACCTGCATTCCCACATTCACCCACATGGAATGTTCTCCTTCCGCTTTTTCATTGACTTGTCGGGCAGTATTGGTGATGGCTGCCTTCATTCCTTCTTTCCATGGCATTCTAATAAAAAGTCCCCCATAATCGTATTTACCTAGGGTAATGTCTTGGGCAGCATTTCCACGCCACTCCAAATCCAGTAAATATTCTTCCCCCTGAACCTTGAGACTCCAGGTTTGAGTTTCTGTCATCAATGGCCTTCCCAAACTATCCAGCATTTCATAAACCGTTTGCCAAGAAACATTTTCACCCTCATTTTCTAGTATGTTTACAGCCACTTTCTTCCAATGGTCCGCTCCGGGATTATGGAAAAAATCCCTTTGATTTACTCGAGTGAACCCCCAATAAATTCCAGTTTGGTGTTGGTGGTGATCAGGGCTCTTTTCTGTTAGAATTCCTTTTCCATCTGGAGCTACGATGGGATGAAGATAGGGCCTGAATTGGGCTTTTACTTCCTGAACAAGAAGAGGCTTGTCGGGATTAGCCTTGTTATAAACCATTAACTGTTCGTCCGAGCTGTCCATCAAGAGCTGGAGGTCAGCTTTAGTATTGGCTGGCTGATCTTTGTCCTTATTTTTGCCCGGGCTGCAAGCGAAAGTGATGTAAATCGTAAAAACGAAAAGGTAGGTTAAACGCATGGGTGGTTCAATTGGGATTAATAATTACTTTTGGGTGTGATCACTCCATAATGCATTTTGATACGTTTTAGGCGATCGGTCATAGCAGATTTGAGGGAGTCATAGGAGGATTCATAATATAGGTTTTTCATTTCCCTTGGATCTTCCTTTAAGTCGTAAAGTTCCCATTCATCAAGCTCATAAAAATGCATTAATTTATACCGTTCACCGGTTACTCCTTCGTGTTTTCGGACACTGTGTACGGCAGGAAATTCATAGTAATGGTAATACAGAAATTCTCTCCAGTTTTCCGGTTTACTACCTTTCATCAATGGCAATAGGCTTTTGCCTTGCATACGGTCTGGTGCCTGAACCTTGGCCATGTCCAAAAAGGTTTGAGCAAAATCGAGGTTAGATACCAATTGGTCATTGGTGATTCCGGAAGGAATCGTTCCTTTCCACTGCATCAATAAGGGCGTTCTGAAGGATTCTTCATACATGAAACGCTTATCAAACCAGCCATGTTCTCCGAGATAAAAGCCTTGATCTGAGGTATAAACTACTAAGGTATTTTCTGTCAAACCATTTTCTTCCAAGTAGTCAAGAACTCGTCCCACGTTATCATCAACGGACCTAATGGTGGCCAAATAGTCTTTCATATACCTTTGGTATTTCCATTGTATTAACTCCTTTCCCTCAAGGTCTTGTGCTTGGAAATCCGCAATAATCGGGTCATAGGTTGCATCCCAGTTTGCCTGTTGTTCTGCATTCATCCTTGCATAGGTTCGGTTAAATATGGCCCCCTTTTTATTGGCTTCTGTCCAAACCTTAAGGTCAGAAGCTAGGTCCATGGTTTTCTCTATGCTCATGTCCTGTGTTTTGGCCGCAGTACCTCGGCTTGAATAATCATCAAAAAGGTTTTCCGGTTCAGGAAAGGTGAGTTCTTCATAAAGATCCAAATGCGCAGGTCCTTTTTCCCATTTTCTATGGGGAACCTTATGTTGTAACATTAGCATAAAAGGCTTATCACCTTTGCTGTTTTCATCCAACCATTCCAAAGATTTGTCTGTAATAATATCTGTGACATAACCTTCAGCTATGCTGGTGTCTGTGGAGGATATTATATCAGGATTGTAATAATGTCCTTGTCCGGGAAGTATTTCCCAATGATCAAATCCGGTTGGGGTAGATTTTAGATGCCATTTACCAATGAGGGCTGTGGTGTATCCATTGTCTTTTAATAGTTTTGGAAAGGTAATTTGACTGCCATCAAAAGTGTCACCATTGGTCCGATGTCCATTTACATGGCTATGTGTACCGGTAAGTACAGTTGCTCTGGAGGGAGCACAAATAGAATTGGTGACATATGCGCTGTTAAAAAGAATACCATTAGCCGCTATGCGATCTATATTGGGAGTTGGGGCCAAATCTGCAAGACGGCTTTGATAAGCACTTATGGCTTGGTAAGCATGATCATCAGTAAAGATAAACACTATATTAGGTTTCTTGGCAACTTTGGTTTTAGTTTCTGATTTTTCTGAACACGCAGTCATATACAGACAAAAGCTAAAAATGATGCTTTTGGTAAGCCAATATCTATTAAATTGCCTTTTCATGATATAGAGGTTTTGGATTTTGTTTTAAATGACAAACAAGTCAACAATATACATAATATTGGGTTCGCTAGGAATTTTGATGGGTAAAACATTATATAGTAATTTTAATCCCAACTTTACTACGGTGAAAGCTCTTTTGTGAAAAAAAAGTAATGTTGAACATTATTTGGAATGTATGGCTGGTGGTATTCTTTGCCTTACTTATACATGATCAATTAAATAATACAATTGCTATGCGTTATTCACTTCTATTATATTTTTCCTTAAGCGTGTTTACCTTAATGAGTTGCAAGGAAGACAATCAGCTTGCAGGCCTTCAAGAAATGGATGGACTTGTAGCCCTCTGGGATTTTAAGGAGGAAGGTGGAAAGGCCAGAAAGGCCCTAGGAAAGGGAGGATTTCCTTTGAAGGAAATGAACGGTGAGATCCAACGGATACCTGAAGGCCCCCTGTCTGGTTATTCTGCGCTAATGGAGAATGAAGCGTATTTTTCTTTAGGTCATGAAAAAACTGCGGATTTAAATATATATGGTAAAAATCAAGGGGTAACGGTAATGGCATGGGTAAAATGGGAAGGGAAAACCGGATTTGTTGGTGGAATGTGGAACGAGTATACCGACGGAGGGAAACGACAGTATGGGTTATTTGTAGATCTTCCTCATTACAATGGAGCCTCCCAAGTCTGTGGTCATATTTCTTACTCAGGAGGGCCTACGCCTCCTTTCCCATACAGCTGTGATTATGCCGCAAGTAAGCAAAAACTAACCAAAGGAAAATGGCATAATATTGCCTTTAGTTATGACGGGGAATACATAAAGGCCTATTTGGATGGTGTTTTTGAGGAAAGGGCACCTGAGCTTATTAATAATACCAAAGGTTTTGAAGGATTGCCTGATGGATTGATCCATTCTAAAAACCCTTATTTATTTAAAGATGGAATGGGGGACAACGGGTCCGACTTTACCGTTGGCGCTGTGGTTCTGTCCAGAGGGATGGGCAATTTTTTCAATGGGCAAATTGGGGGATTGGCTGTTTTTGATAGGGAATTAACTGAAAATGAGATTAGTGAAATTTTTCAAAAAACCATGGTCGAAAACCCATTCATGAATAAAGAACAATAGCAACAGCTGTTTTCCTTTTAAGCCCTCTAGGGTAGGCGAAATGAGTTTATGGAAAAAAAGTTTAAAGATTGTTTACTGGGGAGCAATAGCAATGCTTATTCCTAATTTTTTTGGGAGGCCTTTCCTACAGGGGGGCTTCAGTGTTAAGTTTCAACAGAAAAAATAGGTATTATTTCAGGTTTATTTGGAAAGAGGCCCATTGAATTCATCCATCAAAAGGTTCTCTTTAAGCATTTTGTATTTTTTTTGAGCTTCTGATTTACTATTGTAGGAATAGGTGTAAATTAGTTTTTTCGGTAAAAAGGAAACAACGATTTGATAACTGAATTTTATAGAACTGATTGTAGGACTTATGCCATTGGGCGTATTGGATGTCTTTTCTTCAATAGGGACCAATTTAATGGCTTTTACGGAAGGTAGTTTTTGCCAATGCCCGGTTTTATATCCACAAAAGGAGAAATATTCCTTGATGGATTTGTTATCCAGATCAATTAAAGTGCCCTCGTAAGTGTTGATAATAATCAGTCCTGCAGTAAAAGCACTTAAACCTACCCATAAGGTTTTTTGGAGATTATCTGCTGCTTCAATAAACACAGAGCTAAGCAGAACAATAGAACTTGCCAATAATAGAATTGCACCTAAAAGGTGAATACCCGTACCCAGGTTTCTTCGCTTATAATTGAATAGATGCATATTGGCTAATTTAGGGTTCATTTCAAGATTCAACTACTATAATAAACTATTCCTCTGGGATTTAAAACTATATCGATGAATTTAGTTTTATTTAAAGATGGATTTCTTTATAGACCGTATATGGCTTGCAGAATTAATATCAAAGATTTACTTTACCGGATATAAAATACCGGATGCCAAACTTCTTATTTTGCCCAATTTCCTCTCTGCTTCCCTGAAATAATAGGCACAATTTTTATTGACCCTGGATGCAGGGTTTTAAAAATAAGGTTAGGAAAAACCGTTTAATTCAGGTAGTTATAGAAATAAATATTAAACCCCGAATTGAGTTAAATGGTGGTCAAGGTGCTTGTAAAACATGTTGTTCCATTCTTCTATACTTAGCTTACCAAAAGAATTGGATTCTTTATTATCAAAGCTCTTTGCACCCAATGCCTGTGTTTGATTTAAATAATCAATGAGTCTTTTGCGTTCTTTCTCAAAATCTCTGGTATCAGTTATTAAAAAAGCCGGTGCGGTTTGTGAGTTCCTTTTGTATGGCTTTTCACCTACCACAATTTTTTTAACAAACAGTTTTAAAATAAATTTCATAAAGAAATTTGGCTTGGGATGTTTGTCTGTAAATACCATCTCGTAGGTCACATTACAATGGGCAAGCATTTGTGGGGCAGTCATTTTACCCCATTCCGGTTGGGTGTCAGCTTTCAATTGATTGATCCTAGCAATTAATCCCTCAGTAACATTTTTATCGAAAATATTGGGTAAGGCCATTGTGGTATTGTAGTTAGTTGAGTAAAGGGTGATTTTATATGCTATTTACGATTTTCAAATTATAATGCCCTCATGAAACGGTGATAAATTTGTTTCGTAACATATAAAATTTGAATCGAAATAGGGTTTATTATCCTTATTATATTTTGGTCATAAGTATTACACCGGTTGACCAATTCATTTTTGTAAGGTTGAAATCATTTCTTTCTTCGAGGGTTTTTATCAATTGCTCCGCTTTTTCAGCATGTCCTAAAGGCCAGTTTTTTTGGGGATTCATGTCATCTATCACGTAAAATCCACCAGGCTTAACCATGGCTAAGGTTTCATCTATATGGCTGTATTTGCCGGGCCAAGCATCCGCAAAAATCAAATCGAATAATGGACCCTCATAATTTTCTATCCATTTTTCTCCGTCTTCACATACAATGCTAAGCTTTGGGTTTTCTTCGAAAAATTCCTTTGCAATATTGGTTAATTGAGGGTCATTGTCAATGGTAGTAAGTTGAGAATTTTCACATAAGCCGTCCACCATCCATGCCAATGACAAGCCGGCTCCTGTGCCAATTTCTAAGATATTGGCATTAATACGGGATGAGATAAGGGTTTTCAGCAAACTACCTATATAGAGATCTGAAGGCATGGTGAATCCTATCTCCTTGGCTTTGGATTGAATTTTTGAATACAATGCGGGAATGTCCTTTATTTGAGATTGATCCATAAGCTTTGCTTTTATTCAATTATTGGTATTGCTTTATAAGCACCTTTTTAGGCTTACTTGCCTAAAATTCTTTTCACTTCTTTGATAAGCAATGGAAAGGCAGGATGGGTCATTCCATGTCCATATCCATCCATTTCGTAGAGGACAGTTTCCTTATGCCCCACCACTTTCATCATGCGCATTAGATAAGCGTTTTCTTCATATCTACCTAAAAGTTCAAGTTCACGGTCTCCTGTTATAAGTAATAATGGAGGCGAATCTTTTCTTACATGAAACAAAGGCGCATATTTATCAATGGTGGGCTGCTCTCCGGGAATGCCTTGCTCTTTGCGTACTGTGAAATGAGTAATGGTATGACCGCTAAATGGTATCAATCCGGCAATTTCATTTGCATCTATACCATGTGTTTGTAGGTAAGACTTATCCAATCCAACCATACTGGCCAAGTATCCGCCTGCACTATGTCCGGAAACGAATATTTTTTTGGGATCCCCTCCATACTCTTCGATATTTTTGAACGTCCAAGCAATGGCAGCTGCAGCATCTTCAATGTATGTGGGAGCTTTGACTTTAGGAGATAATCGATAGTTTACGCCAATTATTGCAAAGCCCTGATTTTTTAACGCTTCCGGGATTTCTTTTTCTCCTCCGGTGATACCTCCTCCGTGAAACCACACTATTGTCGCAAAATCCTTGGTATTCTTTGGATAGTATATATCCAACACGCAGCGCTCTGATAAATAGCTGTCGGTTTTTCTAAGCTCTTGTCCATAATAAGGCAGGCTCTCTAACTGCTCATAAGAAATGTCTTGGGCATAAGTGAATGAAATTGAAAATACAAGTAATAGTATGAAGGATAATTTTTTCATGATCATGAAATGGTTTTTATTTTGGGAGTTCACAATTCAATTTAGTAAGAGGATGTTGTTCTTTTTCAAGCGGTCTGGTTTATTGACTTAATTCGCAAAGCTTCTTTAGGGTTTTGAGATTTCTGGTGGTAGCTTTCACCTTTAGCTTATTTTCAAAAAAATTATTGGTCAATTTGGATTGATGGTATTTTCCTTCACAATAAATAAAAACATCCTTTCCCTCAATTGTATATTTGTCAGGTGGGAAATCAAAAGTTTTTATTTTATCAAGGTTTTCACTGGTTGGATTTTGTGCCAAGAAAGTAATGTGTAATGGGCTAATATCCATTTCACCATCTTTATAATAGGGGTTGTTTGATAATGTTTTTTGCAAATCCTTAGCGGTTCGAACGATTACAGGAACCTCAAATCCAAATTTTTCTTCTATGGCCTTTTCAATTTTGTTTGCCATTTCCTTTTCATCTGCCTTATCAGCTGGAGTGAAAATAACATTGCCACTTTGTATATATGTTGAAATCTCACTATACCCTAATTCTTTAAATAAGGATTTAAGGTCCGCCATCAAAATTTTCCGTTTACCACCAACGTTAATCCCCCTTAAGATTGCTATTTTCTTGTCCATTTTTAGTTTTTAATTTATGGTTTTGGGTCAAATAGATGCTTTCAAATTTTACAATAAACGTCAATGATAAGGAATCGACTTGACTTCCTTTTATGGTTTAATATCTAATAGAAGGGTTAAAATCTACTTTTTAATTCAGTTTCTATTCAGCTGTACAGTTAGCATACTGAAAAATACGCCATTATTTTCACCTTTTGTAATTTTTAATGGTTTTGTACGCCCAATTTTTATTTTAAATCATTCCTGATGAGACATTGAATTGATTTTAAGCCCTTTAAAATTAATTATTTGCACTTTGAAAAATAATATTCAAAAAATCAATCATCCTTTCCTTGCCCATTTATTATTTTGGCCTTGTATTTATCAATCCTTGAAAGCCTTGTTTTGGATTGTTTTGCAGAAGAGAAATACAATAAATAGGCCCTTTGTCTTCCGGGAGAAAGGGATTGAAAACCTTTCAGTAAATTAGGTTCGTTATCCATTGCCAGTTGAAACTCTTCTACAATTTCGTAAGATTTTGTTTCTCTTTTCGGTACCTCTAAGCCGGCTTCTTCCACGGATATGGCTTCACTTATTAAGGATTTAATGATAGCTGTACCTGTCAAAATCTCCTCTTCACCGGTGAAGCGCATTTGTCTTGCCGCTTGCACATTCTCAGTTTGCTGCACCAGTATTTTATCCGGATCATTTAAAAGCACTCCTTTAAAAAACAATAGGGCACAATATTCTTTAAACTCATGTATTAAAAGGATGTTGCTGGCTTTTGACGTGGGGTTCGATGACCAGGTATAGCATGGAACACCCCATTTTAATTCTTCAGAAAGAGGGAAATCCAGGATGATGCTCCTTAATAAAATCAATTCTTTTTGCCATTTTTTTGATTTCTTAAAATAAAAATCGACTTCAGGATTCATAAGAAGGGTATGTTATGTAGATATTCTAAAATATCATATTATTTACTTGTATGCAAAAAAGATAGACATAAGCCTTATTATAAGCCGATCCCATTTTGGGGGAAATAAAAAAAGCTTTCCAATAGGATTGGAAAGCTTGAATATTCAGGATTATGGAATTGTTATGGCAAGTATTTGCTTTTGAATACCATTAATTTTTCACGAGTCATTTCGTGCATAGAGTAGGGGATTCCTCCCATACCTTCGCCTGAGGCATCTCTTCCCCCAAAAGGCATCCAATCAACTCGAAAAGCTGTATGGTCATTTACCATTACTGCTGTGGCATTCAACTTTTGTACTGTATCAAGAGCTATGTCCAAATCCTTAGTAAATACGGCTGCTTGAAAGTGAAATTCAAGGCTATTGGCCAAGGCAATGGCTTCTTCTCTATCTTCATAAGCATACACACAGACAACAGGGCCAAATACCTCTTCTTGGGAGATCTTCGCTTCATTAGATGGATTTAGCAATACGGTAGGTTCATAGCAGGTATCACTGATTTTCTTTCCTCCGCATAAGAGCTTCGCCCCTCCGGCAATGGCTTCTTTTACCCATTCATCCACTCGGTCAACTTCTCCGGTTTCGATAAGGGGACCTACTTCTGTTTCTTTAGAAAGTGGATCTCCAACTTTCAGGTCTTTCGCTTTATCGGCGATGTCATTGGCAAGCTTTTCTGCTATGGAATTGTGGGCGAATACTTTTTGAACCGAAACACATACTTGACCTGCATGGTAGAAACCACCTTTTACCAGTAAAGGTAACATCTCTTCAAATACGGAATCCTTTTCAACAATTACAGGAGCTGCACCACCGTGTTCCAGCGCACACCTGGTTCCGGGCGCCATTTTAGATTTTAATGACCAGCCCACTTTTGCAGAACCGATAAAGGATAGGAAATTAATTCTAGGGTCACCCACTAGTTTTTCTGAAAGTTCATTGCTGCAATGTATAGACTGAACCCAGCCTTCCGGTACTCCGGCTTCTTTTAGGATTTCTACAAGGGCCATGCAAGAATAAGGTGTCTTGCTCGCTGGTTTTACGATCACCGGACAACCTGCAGCAAAAGCAGTAATCACTTGGTGGACGATTAGGTTCAAGGGATGATTGAAGGCGGATAGAGAAGCGACTACACCTATTGGTTCACGGATGGTAAAAGCCAATCTATTAACGGATGATTCGGTAATGCCCATTGGAATTTGTCCACCTTTCATATGAGAGATTTCCTCAGTGGCAATCTTTAACCCATTAATGGCCCTTTTTACCTCTACCATAGAATCCTGGAAGGGTTTTCCTCCCTCTTTGGCCGCTGTATTGGTTAAGTCTTCTATTTTATCCTCCATCAAAGCTCTCGCTTTTTCCAATATAGCAATTCTTTTGTGCGCAGGAATCCATTGACTTCGGTCCTTAAAAAGATCATGGGCTGTCGCTATTTTTTGCTCCAATTCATCGGCATCTGCCATGGGCAAAGTGCCTATTAGTGTTCTATCAAAAGGTGCATATACTTTTAATTGGTCATTCATAGTTTGGAAGTTTTTTCTTTCAACATTACATTTAAAATTGGGTGGTTTAAAGAATAATCAACCTTTAAGTCAATTACATGAACCCCCGAGCTATTGAGTGATTTGTCAAGAATTTCTTGTAAATCCTTGTCACTTTCAGGGCGGTAGCCATGCGCTCCATAGCTATTTGCGTATTGAACAAAGTCAGGATTTTTAAAGTCTAAACCAAAATCCTTGAAACCCATGTCTTCTTGTTTCCATTTGATCATACCATAGGATTCATCATTCAAAATAATGACTACCATATTTAATCCCAAGTGAACGGCAGTTTCTAACTCCTGAGAGTTCATCATAAATCCACCATCTCCACAGATGGCGACTACTTTTTTGTCAGGGTGTAATAAATTAACACACATGGCTGAAGGCAAGCCTGCCCCCATAGTTGCCAATGCATTGTCAAGCAAAAGGGTGTTGGGTTGATAACATGTATAGTTTCTGGCAAACCAAATTTTATACACGCCATTGTCCAATGTTATTACATCTTTTTCACCTAGCTTATTTCTTAATAAATTTACCAATCGCTGGGGTAAGGTAGGGAAGCGTTCATCTTCAAAATACTTTCCGAGATGTTCAGAAACTTCTGTTTTTACCTTTTTATAAAAATCGAAATTCCAGCTTTCTGAAGGCCTTACTGCTTTGGCAAGTTTTTCGACAGAACCGGTTATGTCCCCTACAACGTTTAGTTGCGGGAAATATACGGGGTCGACTTCTGCAGGGGAAAAATTTACATGTATTACCTTTTTCCCTCCCTGTTTCATGAAAAATGGAGGCTTTTCAATTACATCATGCCCTACATTGATGATCAAATCTGATTCATCAATGGCAGCATGGACAAAATCATGTGAGGAGAGTGCTGCGGTGCCGAGGTACTTAGGATGTCTTTCATCAATTACCCCTTTTCCCATTTGCGTGGTGAAAAAATAGATTCCTGTAGTATCTACAAATGAGGCCAAGGCCTGGCAAGTTACCTTTCTATTGGCTCCTGCCCCTATTAGCAAGAGTGGCATTTTGGCATTTTCAATCATTTTGGCTGCTGATTGGATTGCCTCATCATCTGACTTTGGCAACAAATAGTCTACAACCTCAAACACATGGTCTTCTACCTCCTCTTGTGCAATGTCTTCGGGAAGCTCCAAGTGTACTGCCCCGGGTCTTTCTTCTGTAGCTATTCGAAAAGCTTCTCTTACGTTCGAGGCAATCACATTGCCATCCACAATTTGTTTGGTGTACTTGGTGATAGGTCGCATCATGTCTACGACATCAATTATTTGGAAACGAGCCTGCTTGCTTTTTTTAATAGGTTTTTGGCCGGTAATCATTAACATGGGCATGGCACCTAGTTGGGCATAGGCTCCCGGTGTGAATAAGTTTGTGGCTCCGGGTCCCAGTGTAGACATACAAACTCCCGGCTTGCCGGTGAGCCTTCCATAAGTGGCTGCCATAAAACCAGCGCCTTGTTCATGCCTTGTCAAAATTAATTTGATTTTAGAACGGGTAAGAGACTCTAAAATGTCTAGGTTTTCCTCTCCTGGAAGACCAAAAATATATTCTACACCTTCCTTCTCCAGTGCTTTTACAAATAAATCTGATGCTTTCATATGTTAAAAATTTAAGGTTTGGGGTCTAATATGTAGAATAAAGAAGAGTAAATGTGAAGAGGTTTTACAACCCATCCAATATCCAATCAAACAATCAAAAACCAGGCCTATAAATCCCCACCATTAATGCATCAATAATTTTAGCGATTTCAGTAGGGGGTAAAGATTCAATCAAGTACTGGTGTAAACCCTGAGGGTCATCTTCCCAAGAATTGCTTCCATCTTCATTAACTATTACGTTTCCTTTGGGACTCAGTTTCCAATAGTGCTTATCAGTTAGGGCCACCAAAATAGAAGTTTGATCCCAGCTTTGCCTTCCTTGATATCCATTGAATAATTTATAAGCCAAACTTACCGGATGCTCGCTATCAAGCGCATGCTTTAAATAATCCGCTCCGGTAATGATATTATTGCCTATTTCCCAACCGGAAAAGATCACTTGGCCGGGCCAGTTCTTCACTGCAATTTTGGTAGACTCGGGGTCAGGTCTATAGAAGTTAGCCTCTTTCCCATTAGGGTATTGCCCACCCATACAAGACCAGAGTTTAACCTTCTGTTTGATCAGTTCGTGACCACTTAGAGGACTAATATGATCTGCCTTGGAATTGAGTAATTTTCGAATATTTGTAAGATGTCCAATGCTTATAATAACCACGCTATTGTCTGGTGAATTGACTAATAGTCTTCTGTACAGCCTAGTGGCATCTTCAGGCTGTTTGCCATTTTTTAAAGAATGTGGATAGTTTGTTGCCAGCTGTTTTGTGTATTTAGAGAAACTTCTTAACGTTATGCCTTTTTCAACTCCGATAGGAATGTCAGGTCTTTTGTAATAAGTGTTAATGGCAGCAGCACATCCGGCGGCATCTTTGTCATCACTGGTAATGACCACTCCAAGAATTTTGATTGTTTGGTGGTCTTCCAAGGTGTGCAACATCGCCAAAGCACCTACATCATCTACATCAGAATCCAGATCTGCATCTAAAATGACCGGAACCTGGCCTTGAGAATGAAATGAAAAAGCAAAAAATAAAATCAAAAATAACTGTATCGTTTTGTTCATTTCTAGAAGATAATTTTTCAGTTTGATTCTTTATCCGGTATTAGCAGGGAAACAGTAAGTATACTTATTAAACTACAAATCATAGAGAAAGTTCTGAATGGAAACTGTATTCCTGCAATTGGATCTTCCATCGGATAAGGTAAAAACGGAGGGATGCCAAATATTGGTTCACCACCGCCAAATCTTAGAAAAACTCCAACGATTATTCCGGCAATTGCTCCTCTTTTATTGGACTTTTTAAAATACAAAGCCATTACCAATTGTGGAAACAAAATTACGTAAACGAGGTCCGCACAAAGGTACCAAAGCTCATAGACACTTTGAAGCGTTAAGGCAAGCCAGGTAGCTACAATTCCAATTCCGAGAATGGCTAAGCGTATGGAATTTTTTATTTGCTTGTCGGAGCAAGAGGGGTTGAGAAGCGGTCGATAGAAATTCCAGGTAAACATAGAGGCTGCAGATAAAATGGATGAATCCACTGATGACATTACTGCAGCTGCAACTGCCCCTAATCCCAATGCTGCAATGATTGGGGGAGTCATTTCTATCAATACATAGGGTAGGACCATGGTGGCTTCCGGAGCAACTCCCAAGGAGGATTGGCTCCAATCAAAACCAACACCGGCTACCCCAATGAAAATGGCAGGAACGGCCATCAATGCACAACATATTCCGCCAAAAATAGACAACCTAATGGCAGACTTATCCGAATTTGAGGACAACACTCTTTGGAAATATACTTGCCATGGTATTCCTCCCATTATTAACAACAAGGCAAAATCCAGCCAAACCCAAATACTATTTCCCCATGCCGGATCGGTTCCACTAAATGCACTCAGGCTGGGGAATAAATTAAATCCATTGCTGATTTGTTGATCATAAATATTTAAAGCAGTCTCTATTCCTCCAATTTTATCCAAAGCAAAAGGTATGGATATACCGAGACCAAGGATGATAAAAATCAGCTGAACCACATCTGTATATGCCACAGACCATAAGCCTCCCATCATGGTATAACCAATGGCTATACTAGCCGAGACCATAATGGACGTTTCCAGGTCCAATTCAAAAATAGTGGCGAAGGTTATCCCCAATGCAGCGAGGATGGCTGCACTCCAAAATATTTCCCCAATCAAGGCAGGAATAAATAGTACAGCGGCAGTTTTTTTACCATACTTGTGTTCAAAAACATCAATAAAAGTGGTAAAGCCAAAGCTTCTGATTTTTTTTGCAAAAAACAAACCACCTAATATAAGGCTGATGGCATAACCCCAAGGAGCCTGTGCCCACACCAGCCCTCTGGTACTGTCGTAAACAGCCTCGCTGGTACCGATAATATAACCTCCACCCACCCAGGTGGCTGTCATGGTGAAAATGCCGATCCATGCCGGCATTCTTCTGCCGGCCAATAAAAGGCCTTGTGAAGTTTGATCACCTGATTCCTTTTTA
>NZ_CAXBOC010000048.1:0-16900 GCF_963976465.1 uncultured Cyclobacterium sp.
CAAACTTTCAAAAAAGGAGGCGATTGAATTTTTGCATTTTCTTGAAAGTGATCTTGGAAAAAGAAGCTATCAAAAACTACTGAAAGAAACTTGGGCTGAAGAGGAAGAAATTAAATCAATAAAAGTAACTCAGCACCCAAAGACTTCTCGTCCAAAGTCCGACAAAGACCTGCCTTCCAAAAACAATGAAGATTTTTTTAAAAGCCTTCATTCTACAAAAATTTCTGCATTTAAATCTGTTTTAAAATATGCTGCCTGCCTGATCGCATTATTATTGGTTTTTAAGAACCTTGGTTTTTGGCCGGAGAGGAATAAGGAAGAAAGAAAAATTGAGCAAGAAATTGTATGGCTTATTAAATCCAATCCACAGGGAATCAAATCTAAGATCTTATTACCGGATAGTTCATGGGTATATCTAAATGCTGGAAGTGAAATTAAATACCCGGAAAATTTTGTAGTGAACCGTCAAGTCATTTTAACCGGAGAAGCATTTTTTGAAGTTTTTAGAGACAAGGATCATCCTTTTACGGTAGAGGCTTCCCACATTAAAACACAAGTATTAGGTACCTCTTTTAACGTCAATTCTGTTTTTCCTGAATCCGTTGAAATTGGATTGGCAACAGGTTCATTAAAGATTTTGAACCCTAGCTCAGGAGAAGAATTAATTTTGTCCCCGGGAGAAGCCAGTAATATATCATCCGATAAGGGTGAAATGAAAAAATACAGTGTTGATCCCAAAAAAATCGCCCCATGGAAAGAAGGTATTCTGCAATTCAACCATGAAGATTTCGAAAGAGTAGTCAAAAAATTAGAAAACTGGTATGGCGTTGAAATTACAATTAAAGGAGAGACACCCAAAGAAAAATGTAATGGAGATTTTCCGAAAAATACCTATTTGACAAATGTTTTAAATGTATTGGGCCACGCCTTGAACTTCAGTTTTGATATCAATAAAAACCAAGTAACGATAAATACCAATAATATGAATGAATAAGTAGTACTATAATTATTTCTAACCAATACCCAAAATTCCATGAAACATGTTTTATTTAACAAGTTTAATAGCCTAAAGTATAGGATACTTATCGTTGGGTTATTAAGCATAATCACCGTGCTGCCTACATCAGCTGCCAATACTGCCAAAAGTATTGAAGATGTAAAAATAAGATTGGATTTCCTTGAAGGAAATTTGAAAGATCTTTTAAGTAATATAGAAAGTAAGACAGATTATCGTTTTTTCTACACAGATCAGGCAGTTGAAGACACCGAGGTCCTTACACTCGATAGAAGTAAGGGGACAGTTGCAGACATTTTAAAGGATCTGGCGCGTCTAAAAAATTTACATTTCAAGCAGGTTAACAACAATATTAGTGTTAAGTATCTGGGTGAAAAACCAAATCAAAAAAAGGTTGAAATTGTTCTGGAACGGGCTGACATAAACATTAAAGGTCAGGTTACAGATAAATCAGGGGAAGCAATTCCCGGGGCTGCCATATCCGTTATAGGAACCACAGTTGGTACCATAACGGATATTGACGGTAATTTCTCATTAACAGCTCCTGAAGATGGAGAGTTAATGGTATCCTATATAGGATTCACGACGCAAAGGATTCAAATCAATTCCCGGTCCATCATTAATGTTACCCTGGAGGAGAACATCGCCGGCTTAGAAGAAGTTGTGGTGACCGCCTTAGGGATTAAAAGAGAGGCTAAAAGCCTTGGTTATGCCACTTCTACGGTAGAATCTGAAGAAATGACCATCAACAGAACCCCTAATTTTATCAATTCCCTTCAAGGGAAAGTTGCAGGGGTAAACATTTCTTCCATGGGTTCAGGACCTCAGGGTAGTAGTAAAATCAGGATTCGAGGAGTGTCCTCTTTTGGAGGAAATAACAGCCCACTTATTATTGTCAATGGTGTGCCCATAGACAATACCAATTTTGGTGTCAGTGGAGATGTATCTGAAGTTGGAAGTAACAGGAGATCGGATAGTGGAGATGGATTGAGCAGTATAAACCCTGATGATATCACCTCTATGTCTGTGTTGAAAGGAGCTGCAGCTTCAGCACTTTATGGTGCCAGGGCAAAAGATGGTGTGATAATGATCACCACGCGAAACAGGGCTACAGGCTCCGGAATTCAAATAGAGCTCAATACCAATTATACCAATGATACCCCTCTTGATTTTACTGATTATCAATATGAATATGGACAAGGAGAAGGCGGTCTAAGACCTACTTCACCCAGACCTGTTTCGGGAGTTTGGAGCTTTGGAGAAAAAATTGAGCCGGGAATGACACAAATATTATTTGATGGAATAGAAGTTCCCTACACTGCGCAACCCAATAAGATTAGAGATTACTATAGAAATGGTTCGACGCTTTCCAATACCGTTACCTTATCTTCCGGAGGAGAGAACGGTGGTTTTAGCTTGTCGGTAGCAAATATGGACAGCAAGGCCATATTACCAGGTTCTAATTACAATCGAAAAACGATTAATTTGGGTTTTACCCAGAACATAAAAAAATTAAAGGTTTCCGGGAATATTAATTATTCCAAAGAGGATAGAATCAATCCTCCTAATATAGCAGAACAGGATTTTAGTCCTGTGGTCATCTACACGCTTTCGAGTACCATGCCTTTGGATTTATTGGAGCAATATGCCTTTGATGAAAATGGGGATGAATTTCCTTACTCAAGATTTACCAATAGAACCAATCCATACTTTGCCCTTTCAAGGTTTGAAAACAATATTAGAGATAGGGTTTATGGAAATATAACTGCCAGGTATGACATTACTGACTGGTTATATGTTCAGGGAAGGTTTGGTCAAGACTTTTATTCCAGAGATTCTGAATACAATTTGCCAACGGGCTCTCAAAGACAATCTTCTCCCCCTCCGGGATTTGTCAATGGTCAATATATCCAGGATATCAGAAGGTTCAGAGAGGTCAATACAGATTTTCTATTGGGTATGAACAAATCTTTTGGTGATTTTGGCTTAATGGTTAACCTTGGTGGTAACCAGATGTACCGAAAATTAGATGTGAACACCCTTCTGGGGGAAAATTTCTATACCAGAGATCTTTATACCATTGGAAATGCCAGTAAGATTACTACCAATTACAGTATTTCTGAAAGGCAAGTGAACTCTTTATATGGTAGTACAGAGTTATCTTGGAAAGGCTTTTTATACCTTAATGGTACGGTTAGAAACGATTGGTTTTCTACACTTTCTCCTGCCAACAGAAGTATTGTTTACCCTTCCATCACCGGTAGTTTTGTCTTCTCTCAAGCATTTGAAAATTTGCCTAACTGGATGACTTTTGGAAAAATTAGGGTGGCTTATGCGGAAGTAGGTAGTGATACAGATGTTCAGCCTTATGCGAACAATCTGTTTTACAATATCAACCAGCAACAATTTCCAAACTCCAATGGTGTGGCACAGCCTGTAGGAAGTGTTAGTGGCTCAGTGGTACCTAATTCCAATTTGAGACCCATGAGGGTTAGAGAAAAAGAGATTGGATTGGAGATGACCTTATTTGATAACCTACGGTTTGAAGTTTCCTATTATGACAAGCTCTCTTCTGATCAAATTTTACAAGCCCAAATTTCTAATGCCTCCGGTTATGTCAATCAGCTCATCAATGTTGGGGAAAGCGAAAATAAAGGAGTAGAAATGTATGCGAATATTTCTCCTATAAAAACTTCTGATTTTGAATGGAATTTTGGAGCCAATGCTTCCTATAACCAATCCAAGGTTTTAAGTCTTGGAGATGATGTAGATGGTACTTTTATTACAGTAGGTACTGCGGAATTTCACGGAGAATTAAGACAAGAAGTAGGAAAACCCATGGCCCAATTGTATGGTTGGGGTTACCTAAGAGATGAGCAGGGAAGACAAGTATTTGACCCAAACAGTGGTAGACCCTTAAGATCAAATGAGCAAATAAACTTTGGTTCGGCAATCCCGGTGTGGGTAGGTGGTTTTACCAATAGTTTCAATTATAAAAAATTAAGTTTTTCCTTTTTGATAGACTTTAAATTGGGACACAAATTGATTTCAGGGACACATACCAATGCTTACAGGCATGGTCTTGACAAAGCTACCCTTATTGGTAGAGAGCAAGGATTTGTTGTCGGAGATGGTGTAAATCCTAACGGAGAAATAAACACCGCTCAAGCTCCGGTACAAACATACTATGAAACGATTCGTTCCGGAAGAATGTCCGAACAGTCTGTATTCAATGCAGGCTCATGGCAATTGCGACAGCTGACTTTGGGGTATGACCTAACTGACCTGATCCCGGAGAATAACTTTATTAAAGGATTGAGACTGAATGTGGTTTCAAACAATGTTGCTGTAATAAAGAAATGGGTGCCTCATATCCATCCGGACCAAAATGGTATAATCTCCGATAATAGAGCTGGTTTAGAAGCTACAGGATTGCCGGTTACGAGAAGTATGGGTTTTAACCTGAATGTGAAGTTTTAATGACTTTGCAGTTAGCAATGAAATAGGAGTTACAACTAAATTTATTAGCGATGAAAAAGTCAAAAAAATCATATATATACCCAGTCATTTTGTTATTTCTATTATTTTCCTGTGATTCAGGATTTGATGAAATGAATACCAATCCGGTCAGATTAACGTCAATTGACCCCACTTTTCAATTGAACCAAGCCATAATTACCAGTTCACCCGGTTACAATAACTTGACCTATGAAGTGACTATAGTGAGGCAGATGATTACTCCTTTCCAGGGAGTTGGGACAGGAGGTAATTTAAATCAGGACAATAGAGCAGCTACCCAAGGCAATTGGTATACCTATTATGAAACCATCATAAAAAATCTGGTGGATGGCTTAGCAGCACTGGAGGATATGCCGGATAGAACTAATTTGGAACATATCTTGAAAATTTGGAAAGCCCACGCTTTCATTGTTTTGACAGATACTTATGGTGATATTCCTTATACTGAAGCCGGAAAAGGCTATATCGATGGCGTGGTATTTCCCAAGTATGACTCTCAGGAAAGTATTTACAATTCCATATTAAGCGATTTAGAAGCAGCAGTCCAAGGACTTGATGCTTCCAAGGATGATATTGGTCAGGAAGTTATGTATAGTGGCAATATCGATCAGTGGAAAAGATTAGGGAATGCTTTACTTCTACGCGCAGGAATGCGATTATCTAAAGTTGATCCATCAGCAGCAGCTTCCTATGCGAGCAAGGCGGTTGCAGGAGGTTTGATGCAATCCAATGCAGACAATGCTGTAGTAAGACACAATGCCGACTATAGAAATGGTGTCGGTACTAACCTTAATGGAGGGCAAGCCCCTTTCTATTACCTTGATAAGGAATTTGTTGATTTCTTTAAGGCCAATGAAGATCCTCGATTGACAGCTATAGGAGTGAGGTATGTTGGAGCACTTAGTGGAAACGATCAGGTGGAAGCCAATGCGGTGAGAACTTTTGATGCCCAAATAGGTATGCCTCAAGGGTATGACAATACTACCATCATCCCTGTTGTGGAAAATGAAGGACTTGCCAGTCTATTTGATTATAGTCAATTGGATAGGAGCAGAATGGGAAATCCTGAAGCGCCAAACTTTTTGGTAACCTATTCTCAAACGATGTTATTGTGGGCAGAGGCAGCTTTTCGCGGATGGGCTCCCGGAGATCCTGAAGAATTATACCATGAAGGGATAAGAGCGCATATGGAGCAATTGGCATCTTATGGAATTAATGTTGCCATCCCCTCTGATGAGATAGATGCCTATATTGCTGAACACCCCCTAGAAGAAGGAAAGGAACTGGAATTAATCAATACGCAATATTGGGTTTCTTCCTTTTTAATAGGTCATGAAGCTTGGTCTAATTTCAGGAGAACCGGTTATCCCAATCTTACTCCTAACCCTTATCCCGGAAGTGATCTGAATGAGGAAGACTTTATTAGAAGGCTTACTTATCCTGATGCGGAGTTGACAGTAAACAAGGAAAATATAGATGTGGCCACCAGTAGAATGGGTCCTGATATTTTGGATACCAGAGTTTGGTGGGACGTAAAGCAATAGTATTTAACAACCTATTATTCCAATTGTAAAAACCTTGGCTATGTATTGAAAATTCAATGACATAGCCAAGGTTATAATAAATCAACTGAATTTCAGGTAATACATATGAAATGGTGAGGCTGTTTTGTATGGATTGTTATTGACAATAAACCTAAAATGAAAAATATAAAAGAAAGATTAAAATCCGGTGAAGCTTTGGCCGGTTGTTGGTTAAACCTAGGCAGTGCTGTAACAGCAGAAATTGTGGGTTCATCAGGTTACGACTGGGTGCTGATTGATTTAGAACATGGTTCAGGTGAACAGAGTGATTTATTGCACCAACTCCAGGCCTTATCCAATACTCCCGCTACAGCTTTGGTGAGAGTAGAGAGTCATCAAAAGGAAAGGATTCATCGGGTATTGGATCTTGGAGCCAACGGAGTAATGGTTCCTCAGATTAAAAAAGCAGCAGAAGCCAAAGCTGCCATTGCAGGAATTCATTATCCTCCTAATGGAAAGAGAGGAGTAGCAAAAATGGTCAGGTCAACAGGATTTGGTAAGAATTTCGATACTTATAAAAGTAGTACAATGGAAAACCTTTTAGGGGTTATCCAAATTGAAACAGTGGAAGCCTTAGGGGAACTGGATGAAATCGCCGGGCTTCCGGGTGTAGATGTGTTATTTATAGGCCCTTCAGACCTTACTATGGCTCTGGGAATTGATGGAGATTTGTCTCACCCTTTATTTATAGATGCCGTAAATAAAATTGTGAAGGCGGCAAAAAAAGGTGGTAAGGCCGTCGGTATCCTGCTTTTCGATCCCAAGGATTTCCAAAAATACAATGAACTGGGTATTCAGTTAATCGCATGTGGAGCAGACGCTACTTTTGTCGCGAATGGTGCAAGAGCCATGGCTAGCCAACTGAATTCGGCTAAAAATAAGAAAGGGTAAACAGATGTTGCAAGACCCTTTAATTATTCTAATCATAGGGATGCTTATCGTAATAGGTGGCATCATAGCCGGGAAATTAAACCCTTTTATTGCGCTGATAGTGGCTGCTCTAGTGGTGGCGTGGTTGACTCCGGAAGCAGCAATTGTTGACTTTGCATTAAGCAAGGGGCAATCTGAATCGGCTGCACAGGCCTTGGCCAATACCTCTATAGGAGAACGTATCGCTGCGGCCTTTGGAAGTACCGTAGGGAAAATAGGTATTTTAATAGCCATGGCCGCCATTATAGGTAAAGCCATGTTGATGAGTGGTGCTGCAGAACGGATCGTAAGATCTATTTTAGGCATGACAGGTGAAAAAAATGCACCTTTGGCATTTTTGAGTGGGAGTTTCTTTTTAGGAATACCTGTTTTTTTTGATACTGTATTTTATCTAATGATACCTTTGGCCAAGGCGATGGCCATGCGGTTGAAGCAGCAATATTTACTTCTCGTATTGTGTATAACAGCAGGAGCAGCCATGGCCAATTCCTTGGTGCCCCCAACTCCGGGACCTCTATTTTTGATTGCTGAAATGGATATTCCCATCGGCATGATGATGGTAGGTGGTTTCCTAGTAGGGTCTGTGACCATTATTGTAGGTTATTTATTTGCTGTATGGGTAAATAAAAGAAATCCTATTCCACTAAGAGAATCCATTGATGCTCCTTTGAGTGAAATTGAAGCATTGGCAAATAAAGATGTTGCGCTATTGCCATCATTGGGAATCTCTTTGTCTCCAATATTGGTGCCTCTAGTGCTTATTACAGGGAGTGCTACGGTCCACACTTTTATGGAGATGGACAGTGCCGATAATGGTAATGTTTTGCTTTTTATACTTCAGTTTTTTGGAGAGAAAAATATGGCCTTAATCATGGGGGCTATGGCTGCTTTGTTGACACTTTATCTTCAAAATCAAAAAGCTGATAAAGGGATGAAAGGGGCTGTTCAGTCTGCATTAACTAGCGGAGGAGTTATTATTTTGATAACTGCTGCAGGTGGAGCTTTCGGAGCTATGTTGCAACAAACAGGGATTAGTTTAAGAATTGCCGAGCTTACATCTGGCTATCAAATGGCCCTTATTCCTCTGGCATTCTTTATCACAGCTTTGGTGAGAACGGCTCAAGGTTCTGCTACTGTGGCCATGATCACTGCCTCCGGTATTTTATCGGGTATGTCTACCACCGGCTTGGATTTTCATCACCTCTACTTGGGGTTGGCCATAGCTTGTGGATCCAAATTGGTTCCTTGGATGAATGACAGCGGATTTTGGATTGTATGTAAAATGAGTAATTTAACTGAGAAAGAAGCATTGCGGACTTTTTCTCCTTTGCTTACAATTATGGGAATTGTAGGATTGGTAACCATTATGATAGCCGCAAAAATTTTTCCTTTAGTTTAAAATAATTAACCAAAAGTAATATGAAAGACATTTTAAAAATTTTACAGCGGAGAAGGTTTATGAAGCTGTTTGCTTCCGGTACCGCCGGAGCGCTCACAACGGCTGGTGTAGCTATAGGAGCAGATAGGTCAACACTGAAACCAACGAACAGAAAGGCAAAAAAAGTTTTAATGAAAGTAGGTTGCCAGTCCGGTGGGACATCAGAAGAAAACCTGGCTTTTAAAGCTAGGCATGGTGTGTATAATATGGATGGAGGCATGCCAAAATTTATCCCGGGAAAAGGCTGGGATCTGGAAGATTCCTTAAGGAAAAGAGATGCTTGTGAAAAATATGGTATCAGTTTAGATGCCTATCATCTTCCGCTCACTTCCGCAGGAATTGACCGTGTGGTAGTCCCAAATATTATGTTGGGGAAAGCCCCAGAGAGAGACAGAGAAATAGAAATGATCCAGCAAATGATTCAGGTATCTGCCAAAACAGGGGTTAAATTATTAAATTATAACACCACCATTTTACCTGTTTTACG
Source organism: uncultured Cyclobacterium sp. (assembly GCF_963976465.1). Lineage (NCBI taxonomy): Bacteria > Pseudomonadati > Bacteroidota > Cytophagia > Cytophagales > Cyclobacteriaceae > Cyclobacterium > uncultured Cyclobacterium sp. The sequence goes on from NZ_CAXBOC010000048.1 coordinate 8,973, forward strand.
AACCGGAAGAACCATTGATCCCAAAAGAGGAAATGCTTCCTACAGTACTTGGAATTATGAAGAAGCCCTCAAAAGGGAGCAACCACTGACTGTAGCCGGCAATGTAGATGCTGATGAGATTTTTGAACGTATAAAATACATGCTGGATAGGATTGTTCCGGTGGCAGAGGAGTATAAAGTTCAGTTGGGAAACCATATTGCAGACCCACCTGTACCGGATCAATACAAAGGAATAATGCGATGGAATAGTCCTGAAGTTTTTGAAGGAATGAAGAGGTTTGCTAAATTGTCGGACAGTCCCTATCATGGTTTTAATTTCTGTATTGGGTCCATTGCTGAGGGGCTTCGAGATCCTAAGAATGATATTTTCCCCATTATAGAATATTTTGGTAAGCAAAAGCAAATATTTAATGTGCACCTTAGAAATATTAAAGGAAATTATAACAATTTCCAAGAAGTATTTCCGGACAATGGAGAGATGAACTTTTTCCATGTAATGCGGGCCTTAAGGGATGTGGAATTTGACGGGATGGTGATGCCCGATCATGTCCCAAAACACGAAGCTGAAGGTTCGGGTGAACAAGCTTTTGCTTTCGCTTATGGACACATTATAGGCATTCTTCAGGCTTTAAAAGATGAGGCCGAAAACGCTTGATTAACAAAAGACTATTAATAAGTGACCAAATAAAATAAAACGCAACTAATATGAAAAAAGTAGGATTTATAGGATTAGGAATCATGGGAAAACCCATGGCCATTAACTTAATTGATGCAGGGTATGATCTTATTGTATTAGACAGCAACAAGGCAGCGGGAGATTTAACCCAAAAAGGAGCAAAAGCTTACTCCACATGTAAAGAAGTGGCAGAGCATGCTGATATTATTATCACCATGCTTCCTGATTCTCCTGAAGTAAATGAAGTTGTTTTTGGAGAAGGAGGGGTTTTGGAAGGTATCCAGTCAGGTGCTGTGTTTGTAGATATGTCTACTATTGCCCCTTCCACTGCCAGAGAAGTTGCGGAGGCCATGCTTAAAAAAGGTGTAGATGCCTTGGATGCACCTGTTTCAGGTGGGCAAGTTGGTGCAGAACAAGGGAATCTTTCAATTATGGTAGGAGGAAAGCAGTCTGCATTTGATACTGCCATGCCACTGTTTGAAGTTATGGGAAAAAGTGCAGTTTTGATAGGGGATGCCGGAGCGGGTCAGATGACCAAAGCCTGCAATCAAATGATTGTGGGAATGACCATCCAAGCTGTAGCCGAGTCTTTTACTTTGGCCAAAAAAGCAGGAGTAGATCTTGAGAAAATGAGAGAAGCATTATTGGGAGGTTTTGCCCAGAGTCGCATTCTAGACCTCCATGGTCAAAGAATAATTGACCGAAATTTTGAGCCGGGTTTTAAGATCAAATTGCACAGAAAAGACATGAATATTGCCTTAATGGCCGGAAAAGAATTTAAAGTGCCACTTTATGGTTCGGCGCTTGTAGCCAGCCATATGGATGCTGTATTGGCTGCGGGAATGGATGAAAAAGACCACAGCGCCTTGGCTTTGTTAATGGAAAAATTTTCCAATGTGGACTAAACCTTCAAGTCTAAAATTATGAACAACAATTTATCAGGTAGGGGGCCGATCATAAAAGATATGGTCATTACCCCTATCGCGATTACAGATCCCCCCTTACTTAACGCAGCAGGATTACATGCTCCATATGCCTTGCGAACAATTGTGGAGTTAGTTACTGAGGATGGAATCGTAGGAATTAGTGAAATTCCGGGAAATGAAGCCATCAATGATTCTCTAGCGGAAGCAGCACCTTTGATTATTGGTAAGGATGTCTATCAGCTTAACCAATTGCAAGCTTCAATTAATTCCCATTTCGGTACCGATACGAGTAAAGATAGGGGGGATGCACCATGGGATCAAAGAAAGCTGGTGCATGTTTTCTCGGCATTGGAAGTAGCCTGCCTTGACATAATCGGAAAAGTAGTAAATCGCCCAATTGTAGACCTTTTAGGAGGTAAAATGCGAGACGCAGTTCCTTTTGCAGCTTATCTTTTTTATAAATATGAAGGTGCCGGAGGACCCTTGGGTTTTGGAACCAAACCAAATGCCACTGGCTGGGATGCAGCCAGGCAGGAGGAGGCCATCAATCCTGAAGGAATTGTTGCTCAAGCCCAAGCCATGTGTAAACATTTTGGGTTTCAATCTATAAAACTAAAAGGTGGGGCTTTTCCACCGGAGGAAGAAGTGGCCGCCATGTTTGCTTTGCATGAAGCATTTGGGGATAAAATGCCATTAAGGTTTGATCCCAATGCCATATGGAAGGCGGAAACAGCCCTCAAATATGGTAAAGAAATGGAATCCATTTTAGAGTATTTGGAAGACCCGGTTCGTGGGCAAGAAGAAATGGCCAAGTTAAGAAAGGCCATTCAAACTCCCCTTGCAACGAATATGTGTACGACTTCATTTGAGGAAATTCCTGCAAGTATTCGTCTTGGAGCTGAAGATATTATTTTAAGCGATCATCATTTTTGGGGAGGCTTAAAAGCTTCTATGGAGTTGGCCAGGCTTTGTAGCACATTTGGAAGGAAACTTTCAATGCATTCCAATAGCCATTTGGGGATATCTTTGGCCGCCATGGTACATTTAGGCGCAGCACTTCCAGAGGTTCCCTATGCATTGGATACCCATTATCCATGGCAATCTGAAGAGGTGATACAAGGTGGAAGTATTCCCTTTGTTAATGGCTCTGTTGAAGTACCTAAAGGTGCAGGTTTAGGGGTGGAACTTGATCGCAAAGCTTTGGAAAAACTGCATCAACAATACCTTCAGGCCGGCTTGACCAAAAGGGACGATCAAATAGAAATGAGAAAGGTTCATCCAAGTTGGACTTTTCAAAAAGTTCGTTGGTAAATAAGTTTTTTTTTACACCCATCTCTATGAAGAGATGGGTTTATATCTTCGTTTTACTTTAAACCGGTTTTCCATGAGAAAGTTGATGTCAATAGCCCTAGGGTATATTATTTCTTTTCTAGTTATTGCTCAAGGTATAGGGCAACAAATTAGTAAAGAAGAGATGCTATTTCTCACACCTAACTGGTCTGGAGAAAGATATGAAGATGGTCGCCCAAAAGTTTCCGATGAGATTCTGGACAGGATGAAGGCCGTAACGCATGAGGAAGCTTGGGCGGTTTTAAAGGTTATAAGTACCAATATGCAGAAAACTGGCAAACCATCCATTCCGATAGCGTTTTGGTTGGGAGGGCCTTAACAGCCACTTTTATGCCGGGAAGACCAGATATACATGATGCTATTGATAAAAGGGGAAAGGCTGAGGGGAAAAGAGGGCAAAATAGTTGGCCTGTAGACCTATTGGTGCCCCGTGATGTATACGTGGCCAATCAATTTGGTCTTCACAAAGGTGGACCAACTATAGGTGATAACGTTGGCAATGCCATTTTTGCCAAGTCAGGAAATGGAATCGTATATGATGGTGCAGTTAGAGATATCAATACCATGTTAATTGGAATCAATACACCTACCCAAATTAGACAAGTTACTGTAATGGCCGGCGACGTGGTATTAGGAAGAGATGGGGCCGTTACCTTTATTCCTCCCCATTTGGCCGAGAAGGTAGTGATCACTTCAGAGGTGGTCAGGCTCAGAGATATGTTTGGCCACAGCAGGCTTAGAGAAGGTGTTTATACTGCAGGACAAATTGATACCCGCTGGTCTCCTGAAATTGAGAAAGATTTTTCACAATGGCTTAATGACCACAAAGAAGATTTGCCCATTCCAAAGGAACAAATCGAAGAAATTTTAAAAGAAAGAACCTGGTAATTCTAAATAAAGGAATCCTTAATGTATAGAATAATAGCTTGTTATGTGATACAATACGCTATTTATTGAATTGTATTTAAAAATATTGACCTTTTTTCAATAATTGATTTAACCCAAATAACCTATCATGAACAAAAACCTAAAAAGAAGATCATTCTTGTCTAAAGCCGCATTATCGGGAGTGACCGGAGCAGCTTTTTTATCCGGTTACGGATCCTCACTAACTGCCGCGGTAGAAAAGAGACCCTCTTATTCCAATCCTTCAGACTTAAAGATTACTGATGTAAAATGTGGTTATGTGAGGGGTGCATTGTACGTAAAGGTTTATACCAATCAAGATATATATGGATGTGGAGAAGCAGTTGATGCCATTCATGGTACTTACCACCTTGTAAAAAGACTTGGTGGACAAATCAAAGGTGAAAACCCACTTAACCCCAATCGGCTTGCTGAACAGTTAAGGAAGGGAGCATTTTTCGGAGGCGCTCAATCGGGCGTATTTGTGGCTGTACTAACAGCCATAGAAACAGCTCTTTGGGACATTACGGGTAAGGTGTTTGGTGTCCCTGTCTACCAATTATTGGGAGGGAAATTTAGAGATAAAATCAGGGTGTATTGTGATACTGCGCTTTACACATCCAGAAATCCAAGCCCTCAAGATTATGCCCAAGCTGCCAGGGGAGCAGTGGATAGAGGCTATACTGCGGTTAAGTTTGATGTAGATGATGGGAGAGATCCGAACAAATATGATAGGTTTAACTGGACGGCAAGCCCTGCCGAAATTGACCGGATGTACAATGCCATAGCTGCCGTAAGAGAGGAAGTTGGAAAAAACATTGATATCTGTGTGGACATGCATGGCAGGTATGATTATATCACAGGAGTTAAAATGGCCCGTATGTATGAAGACCTTGATCTGATGTGGCTGGAGGAGCCCATTCCTGCAGATAACCCCAAGCTATATCAACAGCTTACCCAACAGACCAGTACGCCGATTTGTACGGGAGAGAATGTCTATTTGGCCTATGGCTTTGTCAACCTGCTAAGTGAAGGTGGGGCGGATATAATTATGCCTGATATTCAGAAAGCAGGGGGCCTTGGTGAAGCACAAAGGATCGCCAACCTTTCTAATTTGTTTTATGTGCCCTTTAGTCCCCATATGGTTGCTTCATTTTTAGGAGCCATGGCTTCTTGCCATGTTTGTGCCTCCGTTCCTAATTTTCAAATCATGGAATGGCAAATTTATATGGACACAGACCAGATGTGGCAAGACATTGTAAGTTATGAGGGAGAAAGGACGGTTGACGGGTTTATTAAGCTATCCGAAAAACCAGGAATTGGGGTGGAAATTAATGAAGAAGGCATGAAAAAATATGCAGTGAAAGAAATACCTTTTTTTGAATAATTAAATAACAAAGACCATGACAATGAAACCAAAAAACAATCCAAAGTTTAAACATCTTTTTGACCTACCAAAAGATGCAGGTAAAATTGAGAAAAAACCTCAACCGAGCAGCTTTGTGAAGGAAAATATTCCCGACCGAAGATCCTTTCTTCAAAAGGCGGCACTTGGAGGGCTGGGCCTGGGTGCTTTTATGTCCATGCCCATTGAAGACACCCTGGCACATTCCATGCAGCATGTCAATAGAAATTCAAACCCTTCAGATTTAAGGATTACAGATTTAAGAATTGCAGAAGTTGTAGGAGCTCCCATGCGGTGTCCAATTATTCGAATTGATACCAACCAAGGAATTTATGGTTTGGGGGAAGTCAGGGATGGTGCGAGTGCCAGGTATGCACTTGTTTTGAAAAGTAGGATTTTAGGGGAGAACCCATGCCAAGTTGAGCGACTTTTTAAAAGAATCAAACTTTTTGGGAACCATGCCAGACAGGCCGGCGGGGTTTGCGGCATTGAAATGGCCTTATGGGATTTGGCAGGAAAAGCTTATAATGTTCCAATTTACCAAATGTTGGGCGGTAAATACCGAGATTCCATCCGGCTATATTCAGATACTACTAAATCCAATGATCCTGAAGTCTTTGCAGACCGGTTAAAGGCCAGAAAAGACAAAGGCTATACCTTTCTAAAAATGGATTTTGGTGTGGAAATGGTCAAAGACAATGAGGGATCTGTTGTGAACACCAGGGCTTTTGAGAAAGGCAAGGCTTGGGATTCGGAATATGGGAGTTATGGTAGAACCGGCCACCCATTCACCGGGGTACAAATTACAGATAAAGGTATTGCTGAAATGGTTGAATATGTTGCCGCTGTAAGAAATAAAGTAGGCTATGATATTCCTTTAGCTGCAGATCATTTTGGTCATTTTGATTATAAAGAATGTATCCGCTTGGGTGAAGCTCTGGAGCCTTATCGCTTGGCATGGCTTGAAGACATGGTTCCTTGGTTTTATACTGAAAAATGGAAGCAGATAACGGATGCCATCAAAACGCCCACCTTGACAGGCGAAGATATTTTTCTTAAAGAAGAGTTTATTAAGTTGATTGATGCGCGAGCCATCGACATGATCCAACCTGATTTGGCTTCTTCCGGTGGAATTTTGGAAACCAAAAAAATTGGGGATTATGCAGAAGAAAAAGGAATCCCAATGGCCATGCATTTTGCTGGCACTCCTGTTTCCTTTATGGCCAATATTCATTGTGCGGCGGCCACAGAAAATTTTATATCCTTGGAGCATCACTCTGTTGATATTCCTTGGTGGGAGGACTTGGTAAAAGACGTACCCAAACCACTCGTCATAGATGGCTTTGCTAAAGTTCCGGAAGGTCCGGGGCTGGGAATTGACTTGAATGAGGAGGTAATAAAGGAACACTTACAAGATGGTACTGAGTACTTTGCACCTACTGAAGAATGGAATACTGATCGTTCGAATGACAGGTGGTGGAGTTGATGAAATCGTTTACTAAAATGATGGTTATCAATTTAGATGAAAGACTGGTTGTTTTATTACATTCTTTTGAGGAAATTCACGTTTAATTAGTTAAAATATAGAAAATGATGAAGAAGATTTTGCTTGTATGCTTGGTATGCTTGTCTGCATTTATTACGGAAAGTTTTTCCCAGCAGATTTCACCTAGTCCCGAACAGATAATTGCACTGACGTCCGAATGGAAAGGGGAAAGATTTCCTGACGGAAGACCTAAAGTTTCAGATGAACACTTAGAAAGGTTAAAAGCCATCTCTATGGAAGAAGCATGGGGTATATTAAGAAATAAAGGCTATAACAACCAGTTTGAAAATGACTGGGTGATTATGGATGAGAATGAAGTGATGACGGGTAGGGCAGTAACTGCTCAGTATATGCCATTCAGAGAAGATGTAAACAATCTGGTAAAGAAGATTGGGAAAGAAGAAGGACGTGCTCAATCCGGAGGAACCAACTCTTGGCCGATTGATGGTTTGGTAGAAGGCGATGTTTATATCGCTGATAGTTATGGTAAGATTGCCGATGGAACTTTGATTGGCGACAACTTAGGTACTGCCATTTATTCAAACTCTAAAAGAGGTGTAATTTTTAACGGATCTGTTAGAGACATGGCTGGCTTATCAAAAATTGAAGGATTTAATCTCTGGATTAAAGGTCATGATCCTTCTTATATTCAAGATATGATGCTTACTACGATAAACTATCCGGTAAGGATTGGAAGGGCTACAGTGTTGCCTGGCGATGCTGTTTTGGCTAACAAATGGGGAGTAATATTTATTCCTGCTCATTTGGTGGAAGACTTGGTAATCAATGCGGAGTTTACTGCCCTAAGAGATCAATTTGGCCACATGAGGTTGAAAGAAAAGAAATATACTGCAGGTGAAATAGACAGCAGGTGGAGTGAAGCAATTAAAGCTGATTTTATGGAGTGGTTAAATAAGAAAAATGACCTTCCCATGAGTAAAGAAGAACTAGACGCTTACTTAGAAGATAGAAACTGGTAAAATAGAAACCCTCCTTTATTAACTTAAAGGAGGGTTTTTTATTTATGCGCTATTAAATAGGGCTTCTTGCTGATTTATTAATTACCTGATAACCAGTGTAATAAATAACAAAAATATAACACAAAAACCCCGAATTTAG
>NZ_CAXBOC010000049.1:0-16806 GCF_963976465.1 uncultured Cyclobacterium sp.
CCGAAAATAGCTTAGACATCAGCTATCCTGGTTCCAATGTAATACTGAAAAGTAAGCCATTTGAATTAAAATAATTATAAAAATAAAGAGGACGTTTTTAAAAGAATAATATTATTTAATAATTATCAATTACAGATTTAAATACTTTTTCAAAATTTAATTCTTACTTTTGCATCTTAATTTAATTTCACATGCAGAGTATTCGAAATATTGCAATTATTGCACACGTTGACCACGGAAAGACAACCTTGGTAGACAAAATTATACACGCCTCTAAAATTTTCAGGGAAAATCAGCAGTTTGAAGACCTAATATTGGATAACAATGACCTGGAAAGAGAGAGGGGGATTACCATTTTATCAAAAAATGTTTCTGTAAGGTACAAGGATACCAAGATAAACATTATTGATACTCCCGGTCACGCCGATTTTGGTGGTGAAGTAGAGCGGGTTTTAAAAATGGCTGACGGTGTAATTCTTTTGGTCGACGCTTTTGAAGGACCCATGCCACAAACCCGTTTTGTGTTAGGCAAAGCATTAGAGCTAGGTCTTACCCCTATCGTAGTAATCAACAAGGTGGACAAAGAAAACTGTCGTCCTGATGAAGTTCATGAAGCCGTTTTTGAATTGATGTTCAACTTGGACGCTACAGAAGAGCAACTTGAATTTCACACACTGTATGGCTCTGCCAAGAACAACTGGATGGGTGAAGATTGGAAGAATCCAAATGACAGCATTCTACCTCTTTTAGATGCAGTAGTTAAATATATTCCTGAACCGAAAATCGACGAAGGAACCACTCAAATGCAAATCACTTCTTTAGACTTTTCAAATTTCGTTGGTCGTATAGCCATTGGTAGGGTGAAGAGAGGAAGCATTAAAGAAGGTCAGCAATACGGCCTTTGCAAAGAAGATGGTGTTGTTAAGCGAGTTAAAGTTAAAGAACTTCATGTTTTCGAAGGTCTAGGTAAAAATAAAGTAACAGAAGTCCAGGCAGGTGACATTTGCGCCATCACAGGTGTAGAAGGTTTTGACATTGGAGACACCATTGCGGATCTTGAAAACCCGGAACCTTTAGAAAGGATTTCGATTGACGAGCCTACCATGAACATGCTTTTCACCATTAACAACTCTCCTTTCTTTGGAAAAGAAGGTAAGTTTGTTACTTCTCGCCATTTGAGAGAAAGGCTTATGAAGGAAACGGAGAAAAACCTTGCTTTGAGGGTTGAACCAACTGATAGTGAAGATAAATTCTTGGTATATGGTAGAGGCATTCTGCATTTGTCAGTACTGATTGAAACCATGCGAAGAGAAGGATATGAATTACAAGTAGGCCAGCCACAGGTAATTTATAGAACGATAGATGGAGTGAAGCATGAGCCTATCGAAACCTTGGTGGTAGACGTTCCTGAATCGTCTGCAGGAAAAGTCATTGAACTAGCTACACAAAGAAAAGGAGAGCTTTTGGTAATGGAGCCAAAAGGTGATTTACAACATCTTGAGTTTAGCATTCCTTCCAGAGGATTGATTGGGTTGAGGAATAATGTATTGACTGCCACACAGGGCGAAGCAATCATGAACCACCGTTTTGCTTCCTACGAACCATTTAAAGGTACAATTCCAGGTAGAATTAACGGTTCATTGATATCAATGGAATCCGGGCAATGTACTGCTTATGCCATCGATAAATTACAAGATAGAGGAATCTTTTTTGTAGATCCAGGAGATGAACTTTATACCGGTATGGTAATTGGGGAGCACTCTAGAGACAATGACATTGTGGTAAACGTCAAGAAAGGCAAGCAACTCACCAATATGCGTGCTTCCGGATCGGATAACAATGCAAAGATTGCACCCGCAAAAAAATTCTCTTTAGAAGAATCTATGGAATACATCCAAAAAGATGAATACCTAGAAATTACTCCGAAAAGCATACGGATGAGAAAAATTCATTTGGAAGAAAATGAAAGAAATAGAGCAGCAAAAGCACAAAATGCTTAATTAATTATAAAGGGTAGATTTTAAATCTACCCTTTTTTTTTCTTAAATGTTCAGCAGATACTTTGAATTTGATTAGTTTTATGTTTCAATCAACCCAAAGAACCATGTAGCTATTTATACCCATTCTCCGGGTTTGGTCTTAAAATGAAATAAACTTATGAAAAAAATTGCAGTTTATACCTCAGGTGGGGATTCGCCCGGAATGAACGCTTGTGTCAGGGCAGTAGTAAGGACAGGAATTTATCATGATCTGGATGTATACAGCATCAAATACGGATACGATGGCATTATCAATGGGAACATTACAAAAATGGAGTCCCACTCGGTTAGCAACATACTTCAAAGAGGCGGAACCATATTAAAATCCGCAAGAAGCAATGAGTTTCGCACCAAAGAAGGAAGGAAAAAAGCCTATGATCAATTGTCCAAGCACGGTATGGATGGGCTGGTAGCCATAGGTGGCGATGGTACATTCACCGGTGCTAAAGTATTTTACGAGGAATTCGGAATTCCGGTAGTTGGCTGCCCCGGCACCATTGATAACGACATCTATGGCACGGATTACACCATTGGTTTCGACACAGCAGTAAATACAGCCTTGGAAGCCATCGATAAGATCAGGGATACAGCGGCAGCACATGACCGTGTCTTTTTTGTAGAAGTAATGGGCAGAGACAGCGGTTACATTGCTGTTGAGTGCGCCATAGGAGGAGGAGCAGAAGTAGTGATGGTACCTGAAACCATAACCACTTCCAAACAAGTATCTGATTACTTAAAAAATTTAAGAGAATCTAAAACTTCAAGCATAGTGGTGGTGGCAGAAGGAGATGAAGAAGGAGATGCAGCCACCATTATGGCAAAGGTGAAATCCGAGTTCGTAGGCGAAGAAGAAAAGAAATTTAAAGTAACCACTCTTGGTCATATTCAGCGAGGCGGAAGCCCCACAGCCAAAGACAGGCTTTTGGGTAGCCGAAGCGGCTTAGCGGCAGTAGAGGGCTTGCTTAATGGTAAATTCAACTGCATGGCCGGTATAATCAACGATCAGGTCGTTTACACTCCTTTTGAGGATTGTATCAATAAGAGCAAGCCATTAAATAAAGACTACCTAAGGTTGCAAGAGATCTTAAGTATATAATATGGGTTTTATTCCAATTTTCATCACACTGGGAGGTTTTGTTTTTTTGTTTATAATGTTGGTACATCAAAATTTAAAACAAAAGAAAAACAAAATTCAGCATGAATTGAGCATCATTTCCTCCGAATTTAAAACCATTTCAAACCTGGCAAACAAAGGTTTACCTGATCCGAATGTGCATACAATCGAGGAAGCAATAAAAACTTTACAGACAATTGGTGGAATGGAGAATTCAGTTGAATATCAGAACCAAGCCACAGGTATCCGACAAAAACTTGGGGAAATAAAAAGAGTTCGATACGAGCACAACAAACTTATCGAAACCAAACCTTATTCTTTTGCCGCTAAATTAACGGGACATCAGGCCCTATAATCCTGTACTAGGGAAAGTATACCATTGATATCATCAGGATGAAACCAATGGTATGCTTCATCCCTTTTTAACCAGGTCACCTGTCTCTTGGCATATCTTCTGGAATTTCTTTTAAGGAGTCTGATGGCTTCGTCTTTGTCATACTCCCCTTCCAGGTAGCCAAAAATTTCTTTGTAGCCGACAGTATTCAATGCATTCCTATTTTTGAAGGGGTACATTTCTTCAGCTTCTATAAAGAGCCCATCGGCAATCATTTTATCCATTCGACTGTCTATCCTTTGGTAAAGCTCCTCCCTATCTCTATTTAAGGCAATCTTGATCGTTTTGAAAGGACGTTTTACTTTCTTCCGAACCCTAAATTCACTAAAAGCCTTACCCGTACCTTGGCAAACCTCCAAAGCTCGAATCAAACGCTGCGGGTTTTGCAGATCTACATTTTCATAATAGTCGGGATCTAGTTTTTTCAACATTTCCTGAAGCGGAGCAATACCTTCTTTGGCAAATAGTAAGTTTAACTCCTGTCGAATTTCTGGAGCTATTATAGGCATTTCATCCAAACCATTTACTACGGCATCCGTATATAAACCTGAACCTCCAGTTAATAGGAGTAGGTCTTTTCTTTTAAACAAATCACCTATACAGGAAAGTGCCTCAATCTCGTATGATCTAACGTCATAATGATCGTGGATGGATTTATTGCCAATAAAATAGTGGGGCACCATGTCCAATTCTTCCTTGCTGGGCTTGGCAGTTCCTATATTAATTTCTTGAAAAAATTGTCTACTATCGGAGGATATTATGACAGTATTAAATTTTTTGGCTAAATTTATGCACAAATCAGTTTTTCCAACAGCTGTTGGGCCTGCTATCACCAGAATTATTTTATTCAAAGGAGTCAAAATTTAGCTTTATATTTTAGAACTCCGAATTTAAGAAAATTCGACCATGAAAAACAAAAAAGTCTTGATCGTAGACGACAATGCTCTAAATAGAAAAGTTTTTGAGAATGTAATCGGACACAATTATTTTTTCGAATCTGCAGGTGATGGACAGGAGGCCATAGCACTCCTAAAAGAAAACGAGTACGACATTGTGTTAATGGACATTCAAATGCCCAAACTTGATGGTATTAGTTGTTTAAAAATCATCAAAGAAGAAGAGATAGCAGATATTCCTGTGATCGCCATTTCTGCTTATTCCAATCAAGGAGACCGAGAATATTTTTTATCAACAGGGTTTGATGACTTTATTGCTAAGCCGGTAAAGCCAAAAGACCTTCTGGAAACAATTCATTTTCATCTTAACCATCAGAAGAACCGGGTAGTCATTTCAGAAAAAGACAAAGACATTGATGTGGACATAAATGAATCTGTCATCCAACAATTATTGAAGTATCACAGTCTGGAGAACATTAAATCTGTGTACCAAGATTTCTTAGAAGAAGCCGAAAACCTCACCGAAGAAATAAAATTATTGGCAGATTTTAATAAATTTGAAGAAATTGGTGAAAAACTTCACATATTGAAAGGGAATTCAGGAACACTGGGTATAAATGTGATGTATAGAGTAACTGCTTTGTTCGAAAATAAGATTAAAAATTCCTCGACAGAAGCAATGACCGAAGACATTGACCTATTGGAAAGCAGTCTTAGTAAATTTAAGACCTTGGTTGAAAATGATAAAATTTTTATAAAATATGAGTGAAGCAAAAAAAGTATTGGTAGCTGAAGACAGCTCAGTAATTATCAATCTAACAAAGAATGTTCTTTCTTTTGAGAATTTTTCAATTACCGCTGTTAAGAATGGCCAGCAAGTTTTAAACAAACTCGCCGAGGAGGATTTTGATTTAATCCTTATGGATATCAATATGCCTGTAATGGATGGCATAGTTTGCACCAAGGCGATCAGAAATCTTTCGGACCCTGTTAAATCCAAAATCCCTATAATCGCCATTACAGGGAATTATAAAAATTTCACCCTTGATGACTTTAAAAAAGCAGGGTTGGATGACTACGTCCAGAAACCTTTGGATTATGACTTGTTATTGTCAACTGTGAAAAAACATATTTATAAGTAAAATGCCCATAAAATACACCAAAAACTTTTTGGACAAACTGGAGAATATCTTTGCTTCATCAGATTATCACCTGAGGTATGAGAAGGGCAATTTTAAATCCGGTTTTTGTATTTTAAAGGAAAACAAAATTGTAATTATTAATAAATATTTCACCTTAGAAGGCAAAATCAATGCATTATTAGATATTCTCAAGATGCTTGATTTCAATCCTCAGTCCTTTAAAGATCAAAAACAACAGGATTTCCTAATTGAACTTAAACAAACAGAATTGAAGCTTTGAATATCACATTTTTAGGAACCGGAACCTCCCAAGGAGTTCCGGTAATCGGTTGTACCTGTAATGTTTGTTCCTCCTTGGATTATAGAGACAAGCGACTTAGGTCTTCCATACACCTTGACATAAATGGGAAAAGTATAGTTATTGACACAGGACCGGATTTTCGGACCCAAATGCTCAGGGCCCCAATTACCCAATTAGATGCAGTAGTATATACCCACGAGCATAAAGACCATACGGCCGGACTTGATGATATAAGACCATTTAATTTCAAGCAGCAAATGGACATTCCTTTGTATGGAACTGCCCAAGTGCTGGATCAAATCAAAAGGGAGTTTTCCTATATATTTGCACCATCGAAATACCCCGGAGTACCCAAAGTGATTTTAAATGAAATCACAAATACTCCATTCCAAATCAGTGATATTCAATTTAATCCCATTCAGGTGATGCACCACAAACTTCCAGTCTTGGGATACAGGATTGGGGATTTTACCTATATTACTGATGCAAATTACGTCTCTCCTGAAGAAGTAAAAAAAATAAAAGGGAGTAAGGTTCTCGTTATCAACGCACTACAAATTAAACCACACATCTCCCACTTCACACTTGCGGAAGCTCTGGAGTTCATTAAAATTATTGGTCCCGAAAAAGCTTTCCTAACCCACATAAGCCATCAAATGGGAACCCATAGAGAGGTAAGCAGCTCGCTTCCTCCCAATGTTAAAATTGCATTTGACGGCATGAAATTGCAACTATAATATGCACTTGAATTACCATTTTTTTAAGTTTTTATGCCCAGCAATTAAAAGTGAGATTTTAGGAGGCAATATTGTGGCTTGTTTTTCTCAAAACAAAGAGGAGTTAATTATTGAAATACAGACAAAGGATGACCATCCCTTTTTTATTAGGGCTTTGCTATTGCCTTCCAACCCTTGTCTAAGTTTTCCAAAGGATTTTAAGAGAAGCAAAAAAAACAATGTAGATCTTTTCCCTGAAGTAATAGGTAAAAAGATTACTGAACTACATCTACTCAGCTACGAGCGGGCCTTTTATTTCATTTTGGATGACCAGCAGGCATTGCTGTTTAAAATGCATGGAAGCCGATCCAACATTCTATTATTTACAGAAAAAGATGATCTTCCTTCAAACCTTTTCAGAAAAGAACTCAAAGAAGACCAAGCCATAAAAATTCGTGACTTAGAAAAAGAACTGACACTTACATGGGAGAGATTCCAGCAACTGGATGGCAATGCATCTCAGTTTTTACCCACCCTAGGCAAGCTCCCTAGGGCTTGGTTAAAAGAAGCAGGTTATCTGGAAGCCGATCTCGAAGAGAGGTTTTCATTGATGACCGAGTTACTGGAGATGATGGAAGTGCCATTTTTTTCGATTTTCAAGAAAAATGACAATTACCTACTCAGCCTATTGCCTTGCCAATCAGCTATTGCAAGCACAGCTGACCCACTTGAGGCATGCAATCTTTATTTTCAGAAAGCCGTTGTAAGGAAAAACTTTGAAACAATAAAAAACCAATTGCTCCGAACACTTAATGAGCGTCGAAAAAAAACATTGAATTACATCCATAAAACCAGGGAAAAACTTGAGAGTATGGAGAAGGAACCTCCTCCAAGCCAAACAGCTGATGTAATCATGGCCAACCTCCACCAAATTCCTCCCGGAGCGAATCAAGTAGATCTTTTTGATTTTTATTTAAACACCCACCGGGAAATAAATTTAAAAAGAGGGCTTAGCCCCCAAAAGTTCGCGGAGCAACTATATAAAAAGAGCAAGAATAAGAAAATTGAGTTTGACCAACTGAGAAAAAACCTTTCCCAGAAGGAAAAGGAGTTGGATGAAATTGCGAAAGAAGAGGAAGAGGTAAACCAGTCTGAGGATTTTAGATCCATAAAGTCATTGCTCAAAAAAGGTGATAAATTTTCTACTGCAAAACAACAGGTACAACTGCCCTATAAGCGGTTTGAAGTTGAGGGGTTTGAGGTATGGGTTGGGAAATCAGCAAAGGCCAATGATGAATTATTGAGAAGGTATACTTGGAAAGAGGACATCTGGCTACACGCCAAGGACGTTTCAGGCTCTCACGTGATCATCAAGACCCAATCAGGCATGAACCCTACCAAATCTGTTTTAGAACGCGCAGCGGCCTTGGCTGCCCATTACTCCAAGAACAAAACTGCTTCTCTAGCCCCAGTCATGTACACCCCTTGTAAATATGTCAGGAAGGTAAAAGGTTCCCTTCCAGGTGCTGTAATGGTGGATCGTGAAAAAGTCATTTTAATTAAACCTGAGGGACCGGAAGAAATTTAAATAAAAGATACCGAATTCTCTCAGCGCTTTTTTTAAAGGTAACCTAGGCATAGTGTGCACATCAACCTGCTTTAATTCCTACTACCAAAAGTTTTTTAATTCAAATAAAAATTCAAATGGCAGTCTAAAAAATCAGACTGCCATTTAACTTAAGAAATGATAATCCATTTCCATTTATTTTCATCGTAGAAAATTAATCTACCACGTGAATCTTCAACATATTGGTTTTGCCTTTAGCTTTTAGTGGCATACTGGCTGTATTGATAACAATATCACCTTCGGACACATGTTTTTCAGATTTCAATCTTTCTTGAATGTCATGAAATGTACCATCTGTTGATACTTGGCTATCGTAATAAAAAGCCCTTACACCCCAGACCAAGCTCAATTGAGTTAGCAATTTCTTGTTTCGGGTAAAAATAAAAATATCTGCAGAAGGACGATGAGACGAAATACGGAATGCGGTAAAACCTGAAGCCGTAATTCCGACAATGGCCTTGGCTTTTACATTTCTAGACAACCTACTGGCCATAAGTAATAAATTATTACTCAAGAAACTTTCAGTATCTTCAGGGATTTTATAGAGGTTGTGGTACACATCACCATTGACTTCAATATGATCAATGATACTACTCATTGCTTTTACAGCTGCAACAGGAAATTTACCTGAAGCTGTTTCAGCAGAAAGCATCACAGCATCAGCCCCATCAAGGACAGCTGTAGCCACGTCATTGGTTTCAGCTCTTGTCGGCCTTGGGTTTACGATCATGCTTTCCATCATTTGGGTGGCGATGATAACAGGCTTACAGGCGATTTTACATTTTTCCACCATTCTTTTTTGCCAAAGTGGAACAATTTCCATAGGCACTTCTACACCAAGGTCTCCCCTAGCCACCATAATTGCATCTGTAGCATTGATGATTTCATCAATATTCTCAAGTGCTTCAGGTTTTTCTATTTTGGCAACAATTTTACAAGATTTGCCGGCTTTTTTAATTCTTTGCCTAAGGTCCAGGATATCCTCTGCACTTCTTACAAATGAAAGGGCAATCCAATCCACTTCGTTTTCCAAGCCAAACTCAAGGTCAATCAAGTCTTTCTCTGTAAGAGAAGGGGCACTGATCTTTGTATTGGGAAGGTTAATACCTTTTCTGGATTTCAAAATGCCACCATGAACTACAGTACAGTCCACATTTTTACCATCTGTTTTGAGAACTACTAATTCCAAGTTACCATCATCAATGAGGATACGGTCACCTTTAACCACATCATTGGGCAAATTTTGATAAACCGTGCTCACCAAGCTGGCTGTTCCTACCACAGGGTCATTTGTAATGGTAATTGGATCTCCGGGCTTAATTAGCACCTCATTATTTTCCACCTCACCCACTCTAATTTTTGGTCCCTGAAGATCCTGCAGTATTCCTGTGCTTAGGTTTAAGCTGTCATTCATTTCACGAATGGTCTTAATGACTGCTGCATGAATGGTATGATCACCATGGGAGAAGTTTAACCTGAAAATATCAGCCCCGGCCATCACAAGCTCAGTAATGGTTTCCTTATTATTACTGGCAGGACCAACAGTAGCTAATATTTTGGTTTTATTAAAAATAGGTACTCTCATTTTCTATATATTTAATATGTTAACAGGTTTTCTTTTGATTTTAGTTTAATCGTATCAATTTTAACAATACTATGTATTCCACTTACATTGGAAAGGGCGTCAATATACGTATTTAAATCCACTTCATCTGTAAAGTCTTGGCAGAGTAAAAAGTAATCCATACTCAGGAGTTCCGGAATGAGGTATCTTGAGCGTCCCCCCACCGGATATGACTTATTTTTCAATAGTTGAATAAATCCATGTTCTTTTTTTAACATAAATTGAGAAATAATTAAATCCGGTTGATTCAAGAATTCCAAGTGATAATCTTCAGTCTTTTTTAAACGAATCCCCAAAGTTGTATTGATCAGCCAGGCCAATTTATAGTCCTTTAAAGGGGCTACAAGGCCTAAAAGATCAAAATCGAAGGTGGTTTCAAAAAGAAGTTTGCTTTTCTTCATTCAGGAAGAATTTAAAAGCTCAAAGGTAAAAATTTTATTTCAACTTCTTACTTTGAGCGAAAGTTCTTAATTTAGTTTGTCATTTTTTTTGACATTAAGGTATTAAATAATTTTCTTTGCGGTGTGTTTAAACTAAACTGATCACAAAATGTCTGAAATTGCACAAAAAGTAAAAGCCATTATCGTTGATAAGTTAGGCGTCGAAGAATCTGAAGTTACTCCTGAAGCGAGCTTTACCAATGACCTTGGTGCTGATTCTTTAGATACAGTGGAACTTATCATGGAATTCGAAAAAGAATTCAACATTTCTATTCCAGATGACCAGGCTGAGCAGATCGGTACGGTTGGTCAGGCTGTTAGCTATTTGGAAGCTAACGTAAAATAACCCATACTTAAAATCATTTATGAATTTAAGAAGAGTTGTAGTAACAGGTTTAGGTGCCCTTACACCAATCGGCAATACTGTCCCGGAATTCTGGGACGGCTTATCGAATGGTGTAAGCGGTGCTGCGCCTATTACCCGTTTTGATGCCTCAAAATTCAAAACCCAATTTGCCTGCGAAGTAAAAGATTTGGACATACTTCAATTTATGGACCGAAAAGAGTCCAGAAAAATTGATCCGTATTCCCAATATGCAATGGTAGCTGTCGCTGAAGCCATGCAAGACTCCGGGCTTGATCTAGAAAAGATAGACCTTACCAGAGCCGGAGTAATCTGGGGATCTGGAATAGGTGGATTGAAAACCTTTCAGGATGAAGTAACGAGCTTTTCAGGAGGTGATGGTACACCAAGATTTAACCCCTTTTTCATCCCTAAAATGATAGCTGATATCGCGGCAGGGTTTATATCCATAAAATATGGATTCCAAGGGCCTAATTTTGCAACCGTTTCAGCCTGTGCTTCTGCTACCAACGCCCTGATAGATGCATTCAATTATATCCGACTTGGAAAAGCCAATATATTTATATCCGGAGGATCTGAGGCTGCTGTTACTGAAGCAGGTGTAGGCGGGTTTAATGCTTTGAAGGCTTTGTCTCAGCGAAATGATGACCCAGCAACTGCCTCCAGACCTTTTGATAAGGACAGGGATGGTTTTGTATTGGGAGAAGGTGCCGGCGCATTGATTTTGGAAGAATACGAACATGCGAAAGCACGTGGCGCCAAAATTTATGCAGAATTGATCGGTGGCGGAATGACAGGTGATGCCCATCACATCACTGCACCACATCCGGAAGGACGAGGAGCAGCCAACGTGATGAAATTCGCTCTTGAAGACGCCGGTTTAAAACCTGAGGCCATAGATTATATTAATGTGCATGGTACTTCCACTCCTCTTGGAGACCTCAGTGAAGTAAAAGCCATTAAAAAAATCTTTGGTGATCACGCGTACAATTTGAATATCAGTAGTACAAAATCCATGACAGGCCACCTTCTGGGAGCCGCAGGTGCTGTAGAAGCTATAGCATCCATTTTGGCTATGAGAAACAGTCTTATTCCACCTACCATCAACCATTTTACAGATGATGAGGAAGTGGATGAAAAACTGAACCTCACTTTTAATAAAGCCCAGAAAAAAGAGGTCAATGTAGCACTGAGTAACACTTTTGGTTTTGGTGGACATAACTGTTCTATCATTTTCAAAAAAATAGCAGAATAAATTTGAAATTACTTCGGTTGCTCAGAATTCAAGAGCTAACTTATAATAAGAAAGATAAAAGGCTTGCTTACGCTATTAAAAACATAGTGGGTAGCAAGCCTTTAAATTTATCTCTCTATAGACTTGCGTTCAGACACGTTTCTGCATCGAAGGAAATAAAAGCCGGTGTAAAAATCAGTAATGAGCGCCTAGAATATCTGGGAGATGCTGTATTGGGCACCATTGTGGCCGAATACCTCTTCCAAAAATTCCCCTATCGTGACGAAGGTTTTCTTACCGAGACAAGGTCTAGAATTGTCAACAGGGAAGCCCTCAATCAGGTAGGCCAAAAAATTGGATTACCTAAAATTGTGGAATCCGAAATGGGCAGTAAAGTCCCCTACAGCTTTAAATCTCTTTATGGCGATACGTTGGAAGCCCTAATCGGTGCCATTTATTTAGACAGGGGATACTATTTTTGTAGAAAATTCATCAACAGCAGGCTCATCAATCCTTTTTTTGATTTGGACAATATTATTGCCACCACAACCAATTTTAAAAGTAAAATTATTGAGTGGTCCCAAAAAGACAATAAAGCAATAGACTTTAAACTAAAATCCGTAGAAGGTAGCCAACGGTTCAAAGAGTTCAAAGTAGAATTGAAGATCAATGGTACACCTTTCTCAGAAGGCAAAGGTGCAACCAAGAAGAAAGCTGAACAGGAAGCTGCTAGAATGGCCTGTGAAAAACTACAGATAATCCCCTAAATACAAGCATCCCTAAACCGGTCTTAAAAAAACATTATCATGTCTCCAATACTTCTCGCTGGTGCCACGCTCAATCAAACTCCATTGGACTGGGAAGGTAACCTTGACAATATAATTCAGGCCATTGCCATGGCCAAAGAAAAAAAAGTTGACCTCCTGTGTTTGCCGGAATTGAGTATTACAGGATATGGAAGTGAAGACCTTTTTTTGAGTTATTGGTACCCTAAAAAAGCACTAGACAGCATACAAAAAATTCTTCCTCATACCCAAGACATCACTGTTTTGGTAGGCCTGCCCTGCAGAATCAAGAACCAATTGTACAATTGCATGGCAGTTTTAGAGGATAGGGAAATCCTAGGTTTTGTAGCCAAACAATTTTTAGCCATAGACGGAGTACACTATGAAGGCAGATGGTTTACTCCCTGGATAGGAGGAGAAGTCTCCACCATTGAATGCTTTGGTAAGGAGTACCCATTTGGTGATATAATTTTTAATAAAAAGGGTCACAAGTATGGCTTTGAAATCTGTGAAGATGCTTGGAGAGGTAGCCTCAGACCCGGACATCGCCTTAAACAAAGAGTGGTAGATATTATTTTTAACCCAAGCGCAAGTCATTTTGCCATGGGTAAAAGTGAACAAAGAGAGTTACTGGTAAAAGAAAGCTCCAAGGAATTAGGTGTAGCTTATTTTTATGTCAACTTGTTAGGCAACGAAAGTGGCCGAATGATTTTTGATGGAGAAATACTTTATGCCGAGAGGGGAGAAGTTTTGCTAAAAAACAAATTGCTTTCCTTCCAAGCTGTTCAACTTCAAACTTTCCAATTCCCTGCCAAAGCCGCTAAACCTTTGCAGTTGGTACACAATTTACATACTAAAAATGAGGAATTTATGGCAGCCTCCACATTGGCTCTCTTTGACTACCTAAGAAAGAGTCGAAGTAGGGGGTTTGTCCTTTCCTTA
The DNA here is from genome assembly GCF_963976465.1 of uncultured Cyclobacterium sp. Classification (NCBI taxonomy): domain Bacteria; kingdom Pseudomonadati; phylum Bacteroidota; class Cytophagia; order Cytophagales; family Cyclobacteriaceae; genus Cyclobacterium; species uncultured Cyclobacterium sp. Next base: position 13,619 of record NZ_CAXBOC010000049.1, read on the forward strand.
AGCGGTGGAGCAGACTCCTCCACCATTGCCATTTTGGTAGCTGAAATGGTGAAAAGAGGAGTAGAAATGCTCGGTGGTCCATTGTTTATAAAAAAAATCCATAGGGAGGGAGACATCAGTCCTAGCAGTAGTATACAAGAAATTACAGGTGAAATTTTCACCACTGCATATCAGGGAACAAAGAACTCTTCAACTGCCACCCTAAACAGTGCCCAAAACCTCGCCAAAAGTCTGGGCGCGACTTTTCACCACTGGACCATAGATGAAGAAGTAAATTCCTATACGCATAAAATAGAAAAGGCCCTGGGCAGAAAATTAAACTGGGAACAAGACGATATCGCCCTACAAAATATTCAGGCAAGGGCAAGGTCACCTATTATTTGGATGCTGGCCAATATTAAAAAATTCTTACTCTTAAGCACTTCTAATCGAAGTGAGGGAGATTTGGGCTATGCTACGATGGATGGAGACACCAGTGGTAGTATATCACCAATTGCAGCGGTAAGTAAGGACTTTATTTTGCAATGGCTAAGGTGGGCCGAGAAGGAAAAAGCTTACCAAGGTTTAAGTTTTGTCAACTCCTTACAACCTACTGCCGAATTAAGACCACAAGAACGTAGTCAAACAGATGAGGAGGATCTGATGCCTTACCCAGTTATTTCTGCGATAGAAAAACTGGCCATTAGAGACAAGCGATCACCGATGGATGTATACCTTATTTTGAAAGAAGAAATTTCTCTTGAACCATCTATTTTAAAAGGTTACATTGCCAAATTCTTTAGGCTATGGTCAATCAATCAATGGAAAAGAGAGAGATTGGCTGTTTCTTTTCACTTGGATGAGTTCAATGTTGATCCTAAAACATGGTACAGATTTCCGGTATTATCCGGTGGGTATCGGGAAGAATTGGCCTTAATGGAAAACCTTGAAGAATAAATCAACGACTATCATCAAAAAGTATAAACCATGATTAATAGTATTTTGTATTACGTCGTTTGGAGTCCCAATCCTTCGATTTTTTCAGGATTTGACAGGTTGCGTTGGTATAGCCTGTTGTTTGCTATGGGTTTTATAATCTCCCAACAGTTCATGATTCATTTCTTTAAAAAGGAAGGGCATGATGAAAACCTTGTAGACAAATTGACCATTTATATGGTGCTTGCCACCATTATTGGAGCCCGATTGGGACATGTACTATTTTATGAACCTCAGCGCTACCTCAGCAATCCTATAGACATCTTAAAGGTATGGGAAGGTGGCCTAGCCAGCCATGGTGCGGCTATTGCCATTCTCTTCGCATTATGGCTTTATGCGAAACGAACACCCGGACAATCTTATCTATGGGTGGTAGACAGAATTGTTATTGTTGTAGCTTTAACCGGAGCTTTGATTCGTTTTGGAAACTTGATGAACTCAGAAATTGGAGGAAAGGCAACAGGTACAGACAGTGGATTTGTATTCGCCAGAGAAACTGAAGAAATTCTGGAAACAATGAATCTACCCATTCTTGCAATCAATGCTTATAAACCTGAAGATCGCCAAGAAGAACTTACCGGTGAGGGACGTGTTCCTGTAAATTTTGACATAAAAATTGAAAAAGGAGGTTTTGATGAGGCGAACCTTAAAGCTGTATTAGAGCGCGATGTAAAATATGCCCTGACGAGGTTTTCAAGTTCAAAAAAATACATGGCCGAAGATCCTGAGGCGCCGCTTAATCTGGAAATTAAAGATCAAGGAGATCATTACTTAGCCGTGGTAAAAACTTTTGGTCTTGCCAAACACCCAACTCAAATTTATGAATCCATAACTTATTTCCTGATTTTCTTGTTATTATTCCTAGGCTGGAGAAAATACAAAGAAGGGATTCCGGAAGGTTTATACTTAGGATTATTCTTGATCTCTGTTTTCGGAATGCGATTTGTCTGGGAATTTTTCAAGGAGAATCAAGTAGATTTTGAGGACAACCTCACATTTAATATGGGACAGGCTTTAAGCATTCCTTTGGTTGTCATTGGTCTGGGCTTGATCGTTTATTCCTTAAAAAATAAAAAAAGCCCATCATCTCTTAAAAACTAATTTAAGGGACAGGGTCATGGCCCTGTCCTCCCCATGGGTGACACCTGCCTATCCTCTTGATTCCCAACCATCCACCTTTCAAAACACCATGCTTCATAATGGCTTCTTTTGTATATTGGCTGCAAGTAGGATAGTAACGACAGGACCTTGGAATCAAGGGAGAAATAGCATATTGATAAATCAATATTGGAAATACCGCAATTTTTTTCACTATTTTCTTCACTTTTTCGTATTTACATTAAACAAGTCAATTTATATAAATAAAGTTCTATTTCTTACATCAAAATTTAGATTCTCTTGAACCTAAAACCGCTATTTTACCGGCTTTTTTTATTGATATGCATCCTGGGAACAGGTGGTAAAATTTTGTTTGCCCAAAATAGTGACAGCTTATACATCAGCCCCAATAATACCAGTACCCCAAAACAAGTTACAGTTAATAATATTTTTATTGTTGGCAATGAAAAAACACGCAAGAATATCATTCTTAGGGAGATGAATTTAGCTGAAAATGTAACCTATAATTGGGATGAATTTGTAAATCTAGTCGAAGCAGATCAAAAAAAGATCTACAACCTACGGCTTTTCACTACAGCCACTGTAACCCCGCTTTTTGTTGGGGAAGAACAGGTAGAAATTTTAGTATCCCTTAAAGAAAGGTGGTACATACTGCCCAGCATTATATTTAATTTGGCAGACAGAAATTTCTCCGAATGGTGGTCCAATCAAAATAGGGATTTTTCCAGGGTAAACTATGGGATAAAACTAGATCACAATAATATAGGGGGAAGAAATGAAAAACTTCGCGTAATCGGCCAAGTTGGCTTTACCCAAGCCATTCTATTGAACTATACCATCCCTTATTTTGATAAAAATCAACTGCATGGTTTGGCAGCCAAATTCAGGTACAATACGAATAAAAATATCCCTATAAAATCGGTCGGTAATAAGCAGTATTTTTACAGAAATCCGGAAGAGAATATTTTAAAAAAAACACTCGCTACCTCCCTTACATATAGTTTTAGGGGCAGTTTTTATAATTTCCATTATTTCACTACCGGCTACCACAACACTTGGATTCATGAAGATGTTATTCAAGAAAAGCCCAATTA
>NZ_CAXBOC010000050.1:0-16765 GCF_963976465.1 uncultured Cyclobacterium sp.
CCTCTTACTGATTCCTTATTATGGAAAACTTCCTTATATAAGTTTCCCATAGTCTCCTTAATTTCAGGTATAGTGTCAAATAACTTATTACCTAAGAATTCTTCTGACTCTTTTTTAAAAAAATTCAAAAGGGAATTATTTGCCATTTTTGCAACCAATTCCCTGCCCTTAAAAATGGCTATCCCTACTGGTGCTTTATATACAATATTCCGAAAGTTCTGCTCTTCTTTTTTAATTTTATCATTGGCAAAAATCAGCTTTTTTTCATAATTCACCTGTTCCGAAACATCTTGCAATGTTCCGGTGATTCGGTAGGGAGATTTTGGATTTCTAAACCTTACTTTTCCTTGTGCCTGAACAGTCCTAACCTCATTTGTACTTTTATTTTTTATCCCAAACCTTTCTATAAATCTTCCCTCCAGTCTCCCAGCCAATGATTTATTAATGGAGGAGGTTACCCTGTAGACATCTTCCGGCACAATGGTATCCATAGCTTGTTCCATAGAAATGTTCATGCCTTTAGGAATTCCCATCCAATCCATTAACCTATCGTTTCCGGAAAAAGAATTAGTAAGAGGATCATAATCCCATGTCCCTAGTTCCGCTGCATCAATTGCAAATGCAAGTTGATTTTCACTTTCTTGCAACAATTGTAAGTTTTTAACTGCATCTGTAGTTTCTATACAAGTGATGGAAATCCCTACTGTTTCATCCTCTTCACCAATCAATACGCTATAACTAAACGTCCAGTACACTTCTTCCATTCTCCCATTCCGGAAAATAGAAACAAGCTGGTTTTCATGCCAAGTAGCCTCTCCCGTTTTCCAAACATATTCAGCTTCTTTTTTAAGGGTATGAACTAATTCAGGAAATGCATCTTCAAATTTTTCACCTAATATGGAAGGATGTTTACCATTGTTCCCAAGACTTGGTCTATATGCATCATTATAAAAGCAAAAAAATTCTTTACCCCAAAGAATAAATTTGGGGAAAGCTGTTTTTAACATATTACTAACAGCCATTTTTAAGGATAGTGGCCAATCTTCCGGAACGCCTAAAGGATGTTTAGACCAGTCATAAGCCTCAATAATCCTGCCCATTTCTCCCCCATTCTGCAAAAAATTAGGTCCTTTGGGAAAATTTATTTCTCCTTCTTTATTCATATTTCATCTACCATACTTACAGACTTCAAATTCCTGTTATCCTAAATAAATTCAAAGCATTCTGTTAATTAAATCATTAAAAACTAAACTATATTTAAGCAAAGGAGGAAATACAACTGTAGAATTTTAAGCATGTAAAACAAAATTATGTTTTTCGAGAGCTGAACATGGATCACTCCAGTCTGTATTCAAGGTATTCTTTAGTATATTTTGCATTTCTTCCCGATTGAAGGGTTTCTGGATATAAGCATTGGCTCCCAGCTTATAGGAAAGTGCAATGTCTGAACTATTATAAGAAGTTGAAAATATTATTGTGCAAATATTCTTTAGCCTTTCATTGGAGCGAATTTCTTTCAAACATTCGAATCCATTTTTCACAGGCATATTAAGATCCAAGAATATGATATCCGGCAATTTCGAGTTTTCATTTGTCAAATACTCCATAAGATGGTCCCCACCATGGAATACCCGTATAGGAATTTCAACATTTATTGTTTCAATGGTGTCCAAAAAAAACTCGCAATCATCGGGATCATCGTCTGTTAATACAAGTAAGTTATTCCTTAAATATCTCATTTTAAAGGCAGTTCTGTTTGTTTCTTCATTTAAATAATAATCGAGAAGCCGGATAGCATAAAAAGTAAATAGCAAACAGCTAGGCTACTCAAGAAAACAAAATCAAAAATGAGACCAAAACATGTTGATATGTAGGTAAAATAATTAGATAGCCTCAAAAACTGCACTCATGCTATTAAAAATTGCCTGTATGCCTTCTGTAAATCATAATTTACCAGTAATTATGCTTCAAAGAGGTAATCTGACATTAATAGCCAATGAAATTGCATTAACATTAAATCTTTAAAAGTAAGACCTAAAAATAAATTCAGGTCTTACTTTTTTTATACGGTTAATTTACCGTTGAGCTGTGGTTCAGGATGGATGGCTGAAATTGATTCCTTACCTAATTTTATCAAATTAATTAACTCTCCTTTGGTTTTATCCCAATAATGGGCTTCTGTAGGCACCACCTTAATAGCCGTTAAATCCGGATCCCCGATACCCTTAAACCAGATTCCATCAACCTCACTATCATAAAATCTTTCCAAAATCACGCTACCCTTATAAATTATGGCTTGGCCATAAACCGTTAAGAATTGCATATTCGTCGGGTTTGAATAAATCAGCTGCAAATTATTATCTTCAATTATGTTTTTATTGTGGGTACTTTTTTCACTGCTTAGAAACCAAATACTTCCATTTTCATCCACTTCCTTGGTCGTCATTGGAATAAAATGAGGAGGAAGAGATTTTAGGTTAGTACCCATAATTGCAAACCGAATGCTTTCAGCCAATTCTTTTAATTGGTCAATTGTTTTTTCTTCGAATAATTTATCTCCACTCATAACTGTCTAATTTAATGTGTTGAACAATACCTTTAACTCCTGAATAAATTTATCCATGGTGACACCAAATGGCATTACTCCTTGATAATAAAAAGAAAAGCCATCTAATTATTAACTAGATGGCTAACCTATGGTAATCTACCCGTTTAATAGTTGGTTTATATTATTGATTATCATTAAGCAGATAAAGCCATCGATTGTTGTTTTTCCTTGTATTCTTTGGGACTACAATTGTACTTCTGTCTAAATATTTTTGAAAAGTAACTTCTACTGGAAAATCCTACACTATATACAACCTGAGAAATGTTCATGTCTGATGTTTTTATCAGTTCTTCTCCCTTTTCAACCCTTACAGATCTTATATAATCGCTAACGGTCGTACCATGCATTCGTTTGAATCCCTCCTGAAGTTTTCCTGGAGACAATCCTGCTTGTCTGCTCAACTCTGCAATACAATGCGGTTTTTCCGGGCAGTTTAAAATGGCTTTGGAAATGTCACGAACAGCATTCATCTCCTTTAAAGTAAGGTTACCATTGTTTTGAGCGTCTCGCTTTTGATCATCTGCATGTTGCTGAATTTCATAAGCCAAGATCATGTGAACCAACCCCTCAATCATTAAACTTCTGACAATGCCTCTTTCCTGAATGGCTTCTAGTTGCTGAATTTTATCAGCAATTTTCAAATTGTATGACCCAATATAAATGGAGTTTTGAGCAGGCTTTCCCATCATAAACGATTTCTGAATTCTATAATTCAAACTGTGTTTTTTAGGATTGTCAGTATTCAATTCAGTATTGACCACTATTAATGAAATCTTAATATGCTCGTTTTTAGCAAATTCCAGTATGTTTTCTTCATATGCTTTATTGGTCAGTATGCTCGTTTGAAAATTCTCAAGCACTTTTTTTCCGGATTGACTCCCGAAACTATGGGTAACTTTACCTCTTAAACAATAGGCAAAACAAATGGGTGGATGTTCTGAAGACCCCACACGAAGGGTCAGGTCTTGAATAAATTTAACATCAAATTCCAGCAAGGATATGCCACTTTTAAAAGTAACACCCCGAATCTTCCCCCGACCAAATTCATTGTCAATATCCAAAATATGTTCTTTCACCTTCACACTTAGAGCTCCATTCATACTCTGGTGCAACTCATCGAAAATATTCTTAATAGCGGTAGATGTAAGTGTAATGGTTGTCATAGAAATTAATAGCGTTAAACAATAAATACCTGAATACAAAACAAGTGAACACCACTTGCTATTACAGCACAGTCAATATTTGAAACATTTTAGCCTATTTCCAACCCTCCTTTGAGTTGTAAATTTTCCAAAATGATTGTTTAACAAAGATCAACAACTTAAACGCACTTTTGTTATATAACTTTGGGTTAAGATTGCAAAATCTTATGTTTACTAACTTAAGTCTATATTTTTTTGAACAATCCTAAGATATTGATTTTCAATTACTAGATCAATTGGACACTTTTTTGAAAAAAATGTAAAAAAAAAATCTAAAACACATTGAATTACACAAAAGCAGTAAGAAAAAAGGTAAGAAAGTTCAACAGTAACCCTTTATCATTCGAAAAACTAAACCGTGATCTACACGATTCAAAAATTACAATAATTGCATCTGCTTCACGGGATTTGTAGGTCGGCAAGCCACAAATTTTTTATTTTAAAAAGCCTTAAAATTTTAGGAAACCACAGCCTAATTAAGGGATAAAAAAATGCTCCAATCCGTTTTCAAGTTACTCATTGTCCTAAAAGCGAAACAAAAAGGTATTTCGATTCATATTTGAGGTATGATATTGCCAATTAACCTGCAACACCTTTTCGATTACTTCCTTTAGCTTTGCAAAACTGCTTGGTTTATTGATGTAGATATTGGCGCCATAAATAAAAGTAGCTTCTATGTCCTGCTCTGTGGATGAAGTTGAATAAATTGCGATGGCTAAGTCTTTAAAAGCTTCATTTTGGCGAATTTCTCTCAAACATTGCATTCCATCTTTTACTGGCATATTTAGATCGAGAAATAACAAATTAGGTCTTTCGGATTCATCTGAAAAGAGGTAATTCATTAACTCTTGTCCATCATTAAAAAGCAAAAGCCTAGTTTGAATAGAAAGTTGCTTGATGGCTTCTTTAAACAAAAACCTATCATCTTCATCATCATCGGCCAAAACTACATTTAGAAAGTTATTGCTCATCAACTAGTTTTATGGTTTTATCAATATAGGCATTCAAGCTCTTTTTCCGTTTCATTATACGTTGAAAACTACTTGGAGTAAGACCTGTAGTTTTCTTAAACTGACCCGATAGGTGGGAAACACTACTGTAATTTAATCGATAAGCGATTTCAGTTAAATTCAGATTACCTTCTTGCAACAATTCCTTAACAAGATCTACCTTTCTTAAAATCAAATAATTTTCAATTGATGAATAAGTGTTTTCAGAAAAAACGGAAGACAAATAAGAATAGGTATAGTCAAGTTTATCGGACAAATAGCTGGACACCTTTAAATGCCTTGCATTTTCATCATTTAGCATCTCATCAATTGTGTTTTTAATTCGATCAACAAGGGTTTCTTTCTGATCATCCAAGACTGTTATGCCATAATTTTTAAGGGATTGAATTAGTGAGAATTTAGTTTCTTCAGGCAAACCATCTAAGATTTCAAATTCACTTGAATTGATAGCTGACCATGGTATATTAAATTTCTCTAATTGCTCCCTCACCAATGTTTCGCAAACTACCTTGTAATTATATTTTAAATAAATTTTCATTCAACCTTTAAAATAGCACTCGATTGCTGTTTATACCAAGAGTCCAAAGCAAAGTAAGTACAAAAACAATAATTAATTGAAATTATTTTACTAAAAATAACGTATTTTATTTATTTAAAAAATAGCATATTATGCTAAAATTCCGATGGGTATTCATTTTCATTCATTTAAACCACAAATGAATACTAAAAAATGGGAGCAATTATTTTCACCTGAGAAATAGAGTGTTTTTAATTTGACTGCAGCAGTTCAAAAAATTTCTCCAAAAAACCAAAACTGAGTTTTAATTCCGGATTTTCAAAAAAATATTAAAATTATTCCAAGCCCGAACAACGCTATTCGAAATAAATTTTAATTATGTAAAATATCCCAAGAATTTAATATAAAAAAAACGAATTTTCAATTTTGAAAATTCGTTTTTTTTATGGTAATGTTCTATATTTAATTTTGATTAGGTAGCATCATCTATTTCGTCTTCAACTTCTTCAGCACCTTCTTCTATTGCATCTCCTGCATCATCTGCTGCTTCTTCTATTTTCTCACCTGCACTATCCTTTTTATCCCTACAACTGGACAATGAAAGGAATGAGGTAGTCATAAGCGCTAATAAAAAGATGTTAATGTAACGTTTCATAATTTTTAATTTTAGTTTACAGTTTTATTTAAGTTAAAGTTGGTTACCCCGGGTCTTCTAAATTGATTGCTTTTTCTCCATGCATTGGATCAATTTTAACCCCAATGCTATTCTTTTAATTTAATTCATTAACTGGAAGTTGGTAGTTTTATCTGGTATCAACACTGATCCTGTTGGTTATTTCGGGGTATTGAATTTTGTGATTTTAGCCTTTTAGGTATTGGTATAAACCTAAACAGACTATTCATCTATTTTCATTAAAATGACTTTCATGCCATTCATTTTCTCCCAAAAATCAAAGAAATTAAGAAAAGAACAACAAAAATAAAGAATATCACCTTGGCTATTGATGCAGCTCCTTCGGCAACACCGCCAAATCCAAAAATAGCAGCTATTACAGCTATTACAACGAAAATAATTGTCCAACGTAGCATAATTTTTAAAGTTTAGAGTTGTAGATATGGTTTGAAAATGAGTTGATTGCTAATAATAAAATTAATTAACTTGACCTTAGCAAATGACCTCAATAGATCCTATTCTTGCTTCAATCGATCTAATAAAGTTTACAGTTGAAGAGAATATCCATCAACCTAAGAACCGTCTCCATTATAGGAAACCTTCCAGATAAGACCACCGTCGTCATCATTGATCAAAAGTGAGCCATCCGGTGCAACTGCCACACAAACCGGTCGGCCATAAACCTCAGTACCATCTTCATTGGCTATAAACCCAGTTAGAAAATCAATTGGTTTTTTAGGCTTTCCATTGTCAAATGGGATAAAAATAACTTTATACCCTGACAGTTGCTCCCTATTCCATGATCCATGTTGCCCTACAAAGGCACCATTTATAAATGAATTCGGAAATGCATCCGAAGTATAAAAGGTTAGGCCCAATGAGGCAGTGTGACTACCTACCGGTACATCCGGAATGATTGATTTCGCTACCAAGTCTTCGTGTGGGTCATCTTTCCATCTTGGATCTTTTATTTGACCATAATAACTGTAAGGCCAACCGTACCAACCTCCCTTTTTAACACTAGTTACATAATCAGGTACAAGATCATTCCCCAATTTGTCTCGCTCATTTACTGCGGTCCAAAGCTCCCCGGTAACAGGGTTAAAATCCATTCCTACAGGATTTCTAAGCCCATCAGCATAAATAATTTCACCAGATCCATCCGGATTTATTTCTATTATATTGGCTCTTCTATGTTCTTTTTCCATGCCCTGCTCTCCTGCATTACTTGCAGAACCAACAGAAACATAAATTTTATTCTTGTCCTGACTGGCTATTATATTCCTGGTCCAGTGATTGTTATACCCACTGGCTGATAAGTCCAAGATTTTTTCACCTTCTCCTTCAATTTTGTTAGCCCCTTCTTTATAAGGATACCGATAAAGACCATCTGTATTGGCTACATAGAAATACTCACCCAACACCAGCATACCAAAATTCTGATTCAAATCTTCTAAAAAGACATGTTTCTCATCTATTTTACCATCATTATCGGAATCACGCAATAACCTTATCTGATCGGCACTGTTTTTAGTATTGGATTCAGCGACAAATATATCTTTATTCGGAGCGATATAAGTCCATCTCGGGTGATCCAAATCCTCAGCAAACCTGCTCACGGTGAATCCTTCAGGCGCTTTTGGACCTTCCCCTTTCGGCCAACCTACTATTTCGCTACGATTGGTTACCGAAGTTGAACTATATGGGGCAGGTAAAGTTAGCTCTCCTACAGCTGTCTCAACAGTTACACTATCCTGATTAGCAAATTCTTCTTTCTCAGATCCTGATAACTTTCTTTCCTTGCATCCAAGACCAGTAACTATTAAAAGAGCTAATAATATATATTTCATTTTAATTGTTTTTTAGATTGGCCCCTATTTTTACAATTTATTATGTAAACAGTTGATAAAAACTTCACAAAATGATATCGAAACATCCTAAAGGTGAAGCTATACAAATTCCCATTTTAGACATTTATTAATAACATTATATTTAAATGCTATAACCCTTTCGATGCAAATCCTATACCATTATTAAAAAATGTTAAAAAAAGTTTGACCACCTACACCTGAGAAGAATTAGTTAAGCATTTCCAATTCAGCATAAAAAATTAGGAAATAAATAATGTAATTTTAGGATTCGAAGTAAGATAAACAATACAGGAAATGACATTTGGATCAAGCAAAAAAGCTAAATTCATGAAACAACTTAATTGCGACATATTGATTGCGGGCGGTGGACCGGGAGGTATACCTGCCGCTCTTGCAGCTGCCAGAAATGGATCAAAAGTTATCCTTTGTCAAGACAGACCCGTTTTAGGTGGAAATGCATCGAGTGAGGTTCGGATGCATATTGTAGGGGCTGATTGCAGCGGTAAAAGAGGAGAGAATTTATCAGTAGAAGCTAGGGAATCTGGCATAATAGAAGAAATACGGCTTGAATCAACTGTAAATAATCCTCAGCGTGCGCCAGCGATATTCGACTTAATTCTGTATGATAAATGTAGGAGTGATCCAAATTTAGATTTAATGCTCAACACGAGAGTTTATGCAACAGAAGTAGAGGAAAAAACCATAAAAAAAGCCTTTGCCAGAAGAGAATCTACCGAAGATGAATTCGAGATAACCGCCAAAATCTTTATTGATTGCACAGGTGATGGAACCATTGGTGCCTGTTCGGGCGCTTCATTTTATGAAGGAAGAGAGGCGAAATCAAGCTTTAATGAACCACTGGCACAGAACGAAAGCGACAATTTAAGATTAGGCTCTTCCCTCATGTTTCAGGCAAAAAAACATGATAAACCGATGCCCTTCTCTCCCCCATCCTGGGCTCGGAAAGTCACAGAAGAAGACCTGGCGCTTAGGCCACATGCAACCCCTGCCATGGACATGGACCTGGGCTTGGAATATGGCTATTGGTGGTTAGAATGGGGAGGAACCTTGGATACGATCAAAGACAATGAGCTCATTAGAGATGAATTATTGGCTATATTGTTGGGTGTTTGGGATCATGTAAAAAATGGAGGTGATCATGGAGCGGACAATTGGGCCTTAGAGTGGTGTGGCTTTCTTCCGGGGAAAAGGGAGAGCCGTAGGTTTATAGGACAATACACCCTTAACCAAAATGATGTGCAAGAAGCCAAAACTTTTGATGATGCTATAGCTTATGGAGGTTGGCATATTGACATTCATCCCCCGGAAGGAGTTGATGCGATCGACAAATCTCCTTGCATCCACCACGATGTGCCCAATCTATACCAAATTCCCTTACGCACTACCATAAGTAAAAAGATTAACAACCTTATGTTTGCCGGAAGAAATATCTCTGCAAGCCATGTGGCTTTTGCCTCAACCAGGGTCATGGCCACTTGTGCTGTAGTGGGACAAGCTGTAGGTACAGCCGCAGCGATGGCTGGAAAAAGCGGCATACAACCTGGAAATATCGTTTCCAATAAAGACTTACTATCTAGCATTCAACAGCAACTTCTTAAGGATGATGTGTTTATTCCCGGCATACAAAATCAGGACAATAGTGACTTGGCAAAAGATGCAAAAATCAGCGCCAACTCTGAACAAGAAATTGGTAAAGCAATCAATATAATCAGTGGGCAGACACGAAGTGTTCATGGGCATCGGGGCGTTCACCCTGAAATTGCCTTACCCGGTACGCATCGTTGGATGAGTAACCCAATGGATGGCATGCCGGTTAGCATAGAATTATCATGGACAAAACCCAAAAATATCCGCTTAATACAGATTGTTTTTGATACCGGAGCGCACAGGGTCTTGACCTTTAGCCTTGCAGATGAGTACACCCAAAAAATGCACTGGGGAAGTCCTCAACCCGAGACTGTTAAAGATTATACCATAGCTACTTATTTTAATGGTCACCAAAAGGAATCCTTGTCCAAAAAAAACAATTACCAAAGGCTACGTAAACATGTCCTTCAAGGACATTCCATAGACACTATAAAAATCACTGTTTTGTCTACACAGGGCTTAGATCATGCGCGTATTTTTGAAATAAGGGCTTATGAATAATATAAAATTTCTATAGATGTTTAGAAAAGCTAATATATTAATCCTCCTTAATTGGCTCAAAATCTAATCAAAAACCTACCCGATCAATGTTTAAAATTTATACAATCCTGGCTATTCTATGTTGCCAGCTCCTCTTTACTCAGGCTTATGCCCAGTCCCAACCTAAAGATTCTTTTGAGGGCGCTGAGATTTCCAATTGGAAAGGGTTTGAGCGTTATGACTTTAGTTTCCAAGGGAGAAATGCAAGGCTGGTCCTCCCTGACAAAGCTATCCCGGGAAAGCCTTGGATCTGGCGGGCTAGATTTCCTGACTGGCATACTACGGCTGACAGTCTCTTAGTGGCTGAAGGGGTTCACTTGGCTTACGTCAATACCGATAACCTATATGGAAATAAAGATGCCGTTCAAGTTTGGGATGATTTCTATTCACTATTAACTTCTGAGCTTGACCTCCAAGAACAAGTTTCATTAATGGGAGTCAGCCGAGGAGGATTATTTATTTACAATTGGGCAAAGGCCAATGTTGACAAAGCAGCTTGCATTTATGCAGAAGCCCCGGTATTGGATTTCAAAAGTTGGCCCGGAGGTTTTGGAACGGGTGAAGGCTCACTAAAGGATTGGCTCCGGTTAAAGGAGGTTTATGGCTTTGCCACTGATGAGGAAGCAAAAAACTATGCCGACAACCCCATTGATAACCTTAATGAGTTACCAACAAAAAGGGTACCTATCCTTCACATGATTGGACTGGAGGATCAAATAGTTCCAGTAGGAGAAAACACCCTTCCCTTTGTTCAAAATTACATTAAATCAGGTGGACTGGCCACCATTGTAACCTCTGTGGATGGAGAACAAAACCTAAAAGGACACCATTTCCCCATACAGACTCCCAGATTGGTTGCTGACTTTATCAAGTACAACTCTATTAAAACCCAGGCATTAGCTTCTGAAAACTACCATAAAACAAATGGAGTTATCCTTAATGCTTATCATAAATTTTCAAGCAATAAATCCGGCCGAGTTGCCTATTTAGGAGGTTCAATCACCCACAATCATGGCTGGCGAGACAGTATTAATCATTTTATACAAGAACGCTTCCCTGATGCATCTTTGAAATTTATAAATGCCGGCATCCCATCTATGGGAAGTACTCCTTCAGCTTTTAGGCTTGAAAGAGATGTCTTGTCTAAAGGTAAAGTAGATCTACTTTTTGTAGAAGCTGCTGTTAATGATTCCGGAAATGGAAGAACATCAAAGGAACAAAAGCGTGCGATGGAAGGAATCATAAGGCAGGCAAGAAATTCAAATCCGGAAATGGATATCGTAATCATGCATTTTGTGGATCCGGGAAAAATATCCCTTTACCGTGAGGGCTTGATACCGGAAGTAATTGTAAACCATCAGGCAGTAGCAGATCATTATGGCATTCCTACCATTAATTTGGCTAAAGAGGTTACAGATAGAATTGATGCCGGGGAGTTTTCTTGGGAGAAGGATTTCAAGAACCTTCACCCTTCCCCTTTTGGTCAAGGTATTTATTCCCATTCAATTATTACATTCCTAACGAACAGTTTCAATAAAAGTAAGCTTTTGAAAGAGGAAGTCATCCATTACGCGGTTCCAACAAAATTGGATCCATATGCCTATGGTTCAGGATTTCTAGTGGATGTTAAAGAAGCAAAATTAGCCAAAGGTTGGCAACTTGTTCCTGATTGGGAACCTGCAGACAATTTAAATACGAGACCGAACTATGTTAGCCAACCATTTTTGGTTGGTAAAAGTGGGGCCAAATCTTTGAAATTTAAATTCAATGGAACGGCTGTAGGTATTGCTGTGGCCGCAGGGCAGGATGCTGCCACCATTCGCTATAGAATAGACAAAGGTGAATGGAAACAACTGGACTTGCTTACACCTTGGAGCAAGCAGTTGCACCTACCCTGGTATTATACTTTGGCTAATGAATTATCCAACCACGCTCATCTTTTAGAAATCAGCATTCCAGATAATCTCAATGAAGGTTCACAGCAGAAAGCGTGTAGAATCAGGTATTTCTATGTAAATTCCGACCATAATAATAAGTAAACTAAATATCATTTTGAGAAGGATAATGATTCGCATTGCTTTATCAAGAGTGTTTTAATATCATTTACTTCCACACGAAAAAATTTCAAAAAAAATAAAAATGAAACAGTTATTCCTACTGGTAACGATTGGCTTCTTTATCAATCTTTCCCAAATATACGCCCAAAAGCAAACCAAAACGGAAAACATCTTTTTGATAACAGTGGATGGGCTTCGTTGGCAGGAAATATTCAAGGGAGCTGATTCCTTGTTGATTGATGATACAGGAATGGTTGAGAACACAGATGAACTAGTGGCTGAATATTGGGACAGCGAGCCAAAAGAGCGCAGGAAAATGTTAATGCCATTTTTTTGGGAAAAGCTGAGTGCTGAAGGGCAATTGTATGGCAATAGAGTTTATGGCAATTTGGTTGACAACAGCAATACCATGTTATTTTCCTACCCGGGATACAATGAAGTGTTAAGTGGGTTTGCAGATGACAAAAGAATCAATTCAAATTCAAAAATCAACAACCCCAATACCACTTTATTGGAATACTTAAATCAAACTGCTGACTATCAAAACAAGGTCTTGGCCTATGGAAGCTGGGATGTCTTTCCATTCATTATTAATGAGGAAAGAAGTAAAGTCCCAGTAAATGCAGGTTTTGATTTGGCTGAAGGAAACAACCTTACGGATAAAGAGGTAATGATCAACAGGCTTCAAAGTGAAATTAGAGGCCCTTGGGGAGGAGTAAGGTTGGATGCTTTTACCCACAACTATGCTCTGGAAGGAATTAAAAAACATCAACCAAAAGTTGTTTACATTGCTTATGGCGAACCGGATGATTGGGCACATGACAACGCGTATGACCAATACCTGTACTCTATTCACCAGTTTGATGCCTACCTTAAAGAATTGTGGAGTTATATTCAAAATTCTCCCCAATACAAGGACAAGACTACTATGATCATAACTACAGATCATGGAAGAGGAATAAATAAAAAAACTTGGACAGGGCATGGATCCTCTATTCCTGAAGCAAAAGAAATATGGATGGCTGCCATCGGCCCTGATACCCCTGCGAAAGGTGAGATGAAAACCAAAGGTTTATGGCATTCTTCCATGATAGCCAGGACCATTTTTAAACTTTTAGGAAAAGAATATCCGGAATTAAAGGCAGGGGAAGTTATCACCGACATGATCAAGTAATACACTACGTTTAAAACAAATCATTAAAAATACTTCAAGAAAGAGTAGGTCAATTAAAATTTTAAAAGATGGACAAGCTTCCCAAATACATTCCTATTGATTGTTTATTCGTTGACAGATTACAAGATTGGGCCACCAGAAAAGAGGTAGTTGAAATCGCCTACAGAAATAAATCAGGTGAAGTTATCAGCATCAAAACTCGGATTAAGGATATTTATACTAAAAACAAAGAAGAGTATATTGTTTTGGAAAATAAAATAACCTTTCGTCTTGATCTGCTAGTCAGCGTTAATGAACACAAAGTTGGAAGTTGCCACATAGATTAAATAAGTGCCTGTAATATCGGTTACTGGCAATAACTAGCTAAAAAAAATCCTGAAAGACAAATCAGTAACATTCCAAAGCCGAATTCAGTAAAACTTTCTGTGAAAAAATTTTATTGTAAATGAAGCATATTGGCACGGATTAAGCTATCTAATGGATAATCAATAATTCGAAAATAATCGATTCATTAAGTTTATTTAATTTGACTTTGTCAAAGGATTGTTTTGTCATTAAAATTATGATATGAAAGTACTCTTCATTGTCAATCCCGTTTCAGGGGATGTAGATAAAGAGCCTTTTTTAGAAAAGGCTACCAAATTATGTCAAAAATATGGAATAGTTACCCAGATCTTTAAAACAACAGGCAAAGCTGATGAAAGAAAGGTAGAAGAAACCATCAATTCCTTTGCCCCTGACAGAGTTGCCTCCGTCGGAGGCGATGGAACAACTTTGTTTTCGGCCATTGCTTTATTGGAAAGTAAAATTCCAATGGGCATCATTCCCTTGGGTTCAGCCAATGGTATGGCAGTGGAATTGGGCGTACAATCCAATCCCATGGAAGCCTTAAAGGACCTTATAATGTCATCCATGATCAGGGATTTGGATATTTTAAAGGTCAACGACAAACATTTTTCTATACACCTTGGGGATGTGGGCATCAACGCTGAAATAGTAGCCTCTTATGAAAAAGATCCTAACAGGGGTATGACGACCTACGCAAAATATTTTATTGATGAACTGACCAAAAACGATCCTTTTGAGGTTGAGGTAGTTGCCATGGATCAGACAATTGTTGAAAAAGCAGTAATGGTAGGAATTTGTAATGCTAAAAAGTATGGTACCGGCATTCCTTTGAATATTGATGGGAACCCAATGGATGGTAAATTTGAAATTATTCTGGTAAAGGATATCAATACCCAATTCTTAATTAATGCCGGTCTTTCAAAGTTTAATGATGTTTTTTATATGAAAGAAAACATCACTGCCATTTGTACAGAAAAGGCCGTATTAAAATTCAAAAAACCAAGGCTGCTTCAACTAGATGGAGAGGTAATCGGGAAATTTAAAGAAATAAACGTTGAAATAATCAAAGGTGCCACTAAGCTTATCACCTCCACAGACAACCAATATATCCATGATTGATAGGCAATTTACAGGCTTTATTTATTAAAAAGACTAAATAAATATTAAATAATATCGCTATTATTATAAGGATAGCTTTATTTTTTTATTCCAAAAATCCTCAAAACTCATTAAATATATTTTCTGTAAAAAAAACTCCATACCCATATAGATTATAAAATTTTTTTATAGGTTTGTTGATCTAAATGAAAAGTAAGAGACATTTTATAAAGAATTCTGTACAGAACCCCATCTATATCGGGGCTTCCTTGGCTGTGGGCTTTTTAATGCTTCTTTTCAGCCCATTAGTGATTCAAGGAAGTTCATTTAATGAGGATTCCGGGGATTCTAACCAGCAAATCACTTATGTATCAGCCAGTGATATTTTAAGTGATATTCATTATTTTTTGCATTTACCATCTGAAGGGGATTCTCCGGAGGAACAGGAAAATGAAAGCGAAAATGAATCCAATAAAACCTTAGACGAAGACAGTGAGCATTTCACTGTTAACACCGCTTTTTTCTCTAAGCTGGGGTACCATTTGGAAAAAGCTATATTTTCCCAATTGAACCACTCCAATCATAACAGATCAAGGATTTCACTCATCATTCTTCACCACTCCTGGAAGAGTTTTCTCATTTAATTTTTTTCAGCTCATTCATACCCTCATTGGATCCACTCCAATGATTTCATCCAAGCCTTTTATTTTCAGTAGATTTTCATCTATCCAAGGGCTTTTTATATCAATTTTTATAATAAAAAATCATAATCATTATGAAGAGGATATTGATTCTCATCTGTTTACTAGCCATTCTAGGCAATTCTGCGTGCCAGCATAAAAAAGAAGCTGGACATCCTGAGTCTACCTACCGAATTACAAGTCCTATAAAAATGGACACTGTGGTCTTTCAGGAATACGTAAGCCAAGTGCACTCCATTCAACATATAGAGCTAAGGGCACTTGAAAAAGGTTATTTACAAAAAGTATTTGTAGATGAAGGACAGTTCATTAAAAAAGGGCAATTAATGTTTCAAATCATGCCGCTTATTTATGAAGCAGAAAAGCAAAGAGCGGAGGCTGAAGCCGACTTTGCAGAGATAGAATTTAACAATACCCAAAGTCTTGCAGACAGCAATATTGTTTCTTCCAATGAATTGGCCATGTCAAGGGCAAAACTTGCCAAGGCTACAGCCGAGTTAAATTTGGCAAAGGCGCATTTGGGTTTTACAGAAATCAGGGCCCCATTCGATGGAATAATGGGTAGGTTTCACGTAAGGTTAGGTAGCCTTTTAGATGAGGGGGAGTTATTGGCTACCTTATCTGACAACAGCAAAATGTGGGTTTACTTCAATGTTCCTGAATCAGAGTATTTAGATCTTGCTACCTCCACCGGCTTAGAAAACTTGCCTGAAGTGCAGTTCAAAATGGCCAACAACCAAAACTTTGAATATACAGGCCAGATAGAAACCATTGAAGCTGATTTTAATAATGAAACAGGTAATATAGCTTTTCGAGCAACATTCCCTAATGATAAAGGTCTCTTAAGACACGGGGAAACGGGGAATATATTAATGCCGATTGTTTTTAAGGATGCATTGATCATACCACAAAAAGCAACCTTTGAAATATTGGACAAAAAGTTCGTCTATATCGTAGATGAAACCAACACATTAAGGTCAACTGAAATCACGATCGCCCATGAAATCCCTCATTTGTTTATTGTGAGCGAAGGTCTTAAACCAACGGATAAAGTGCTTATCGATGGTCTAAGAAAAGTCAAAAACAACCAGACAATAAAGCACGAATTTCTAGATCAAAGAGATATTTTAGCTGATTTAAACCTGCTTCATGCAGAGTAAATTTAACCTATAAATTACTTTAGACATGTTTAGCAAGTTTATACAACGGCCGGTTTTAGCGATAGCTATTTCCCTGGCTATCATATTCCTAGGAATATTAGCGATTGCAACAAGACCTATTTCACAGTTTCCTGAAAT
>NZ_CAXBOC010000051.1:0-16694 GCF_963976465.1 uncultured Cyclobacterium sp.
AATGGCAATGGGGATATTGGTGCTTCCTTTACTAAAAGATTCAATAAATGAAGCGCTAGATGGGATAAGGTAGCCAATACCTACTCCCAAACCCATGGCTATAAAGATCCAAAGGGTGAGGTATTGATCCAGAAAACTTAGTTTTTTATTGCTCATTTCCTTTTTTATTACTGATATAAACACTTTTAACTTTGATATAAAATTATACCCTGTGGTTTAGGGGCTTATTTGAAGTTTTACTACCTGTATTGGATTCTGTAAATGATTATTGAATCTACTACGTTTTTATCTACCCGAGAAAGTATTGATTCCTTCTGCAATATTAAATTAGTTGGCTGCTGTAGATGCCCATATTTGACTCATATGACTCCTTCTACTGTTATGGGTACAAATGAAAGTTAAATTTGCATCCTCATTGGATTGTTTTTTGGTCTTTACGAAAAGGGCGATTTTCTTTAGTTGATTTTTACGATCTTGGGGTATAGCTTCCCTACCAGCCTTCACGGTTTCAATGTATTTACTTAGTTCGGGACACATGGTAATGGCTTCTTCTTTTGGTTATCCTTACATTTTTATTATGATTTTTGATATTGTGTTATTGCATTATTACGATGGTTCTGTTAAAATTTTTTCAACAACAATCTCCTTGATTAGGATTTTTAAACTTTTCGAATGTTTGGTTAAACAAGTCCTTGATTTCATTCCATCTTGTTGGATTGATACAATAGCTTACCCTAGGCCCTTCAATAGTTCCCTGAATGATCCCAATATCTTTTAGCTCTCTTAAATGCTGGCTTACGGTGGGTTGAGCTAAGCCAAGTTCTTGTACCAAATCTCCATTGACACAGGCATTGGTTTTAATTAAAAAGTGAATGATGGCCACTCGTGCGGGGTGAGCAAAAGCTTTGGCCACAAGCGCCAGATTATTTTGCTCTTTGGTAAATAGATCTGATTTTGTTAAACCCATATTTCGAAATATTTCATTGCAATATTACGATTAGATTTTTACCCTTCAAAATTTTGAGGCAAAATTTATGGTGATCTCCAGCGTGTTATCGTGCGCTATAAATGAAACGTCCTATTCCAGAAAGGCCATGAACCAATTCAATTAGCTTGGTTGGATTAAATAGGCTTTAATAAAAGTCCCTGAAACGGCATTATTTGGAAAAAATATAAATGGATCAAGAGTTAAGTCAGTTTGCCAGTGGCATGAACGAGTATTTGATACAGCTTACCAAAAAGTATACAAGATTTGAAAATGCGTGTAAAAGTTTAGACCGTCAATGGCTTTATCTTTGAATCATAAATAATATCATGCTTAGCGAAGAATAGATTAGCAAATGGATTTGGTGAGTAAGGTAAGGTGACTGAATAATTAGAAAACGTAAACCTATCATTTTTACAGGAACCACAAGCGGTACAGCTTATGAATCAGCAATTACAGAGCTGTTGGAAATAAGTTGTGGGAGTTGTCTGAAAAGGCAACAAGTGTTAATTGGAATTTATAAATTGAAGTAACTTTAAAATACAATATCATGGATATATTAAAGTCAGCAATTGATTGGGCGAAAGCCGAACTTTTTTCAACACCATTTTTCATCCTTTTTGGACTGGTATTTATGGTGGCGAGTTTAATTTTTTGGCAATTGGGGAAAACAGAAATGGCCAAGGCCTACATCATTCCCGCTTTGGTGGCGGGTGCTTTGCTATTGATCATAGGCTTAGGATTATTTTTTACCAATAAAGCAAGAATTACGCAATTTGAGACAGCTTACAATGCAGATGCAAAGGCTTTTGTGGCCGCTGAACTTGAGCGAACTGAAAGCACTTTAAAGGAATATGAAAATGTTGTTTTTACAGCTATTCCGATAATTATTGCAGCTTGTGCGCTTCTACTTCTATTTGTTAATTTACCTATTTGGAGGGCAAGTGTGATTACCGCTATTGCCATGTTAGTGGTGATTTTGTTGATTGATGGCACTGCCCATGCTCGGATCGACAATTACAACAAACAATTACAACAAGCAGCAGTAGAATTGGATAAATAAGATGCAACATTTTAAAACATTATCGGCTTATTTGGAATACCTGGAGCTTCCTCGTCCGGAGCATCCCATGCTAAGTGTGTTCTCTGCCATAGGAGATGGGTTTTTACCTTGCCCAAAAGAGAGTTCACCACCCATCACCAACGATTGCTACACCATTAGCTTCAAAAAAATTGTGAAAGGGGATTTAAATTATGGGCGAACCAAATATGACTTCACCAATGGAGCTTTGTTTTTCATTGCCCCCAGGCAGGTTTTGCAGTGGGATAGTAGTGTTGTATTTGAGCAAAAGGGATTTTCTATCAACTTCCATGAAGATTTTATCAAGGGAACGGAGTTGGCCCATCAAATTAAAAAGTATGGATTTTTCTCCTACTCGGTCAATGAGGCACTTCACCTTTCTCCTCGAGAAGAAAAGCAGATTGAATCAATAGTGGAGAATATTGACCTGGAATACCAGAACAATCAGGATGAATTTAGCAAGGAAATAATTGTTTCGCAGCTGAGTACCCTATTGAAGTATGCCAATCGGTTTTATGAAAGACAGTTTATCAATCGGAAGGAGCTTTCAAATGATCTATTGGAGCAGTTTAATCTAGAGTTGGAAAAATATTTTGATTCGGGGCAATTGCAAGAAAATGGAATTCCCAGCATTGAGCTGATTGCAGAGAACCTGTCGGTTTCCCAGCGTTACCTAAGTGATACCCTCAAAAAGGAAACAGGAAAAACATCAACAGAACATTTACAATTGTACCTGATAGATGAGGCCAAGAATATATTATTGAATCCAAATAAAACGGTTGCTGAAGTGGCCTATGAATTGGGTTTTGAATACCCTCCTTATTTTTCAAGGCTCTTCAAGAAGAAAGAAGGAATAAGCCCTACCGAATACAGGGAAAAATTCAAGATGAATTAAATTTTCAAAAAATCGATTCCCAAAATCAATAGCCCCCAGCTTTAGCTGGGGGATTGGGGTGATTTGTTTTTGATTGGGCTTTAGCCCAAATATATACCCGATTGCGTTAATAAATAATTATTTTGCCTACCTCAAAAATATAGGGGATTTGGAAGGGGCCACCATTACCGTATCCTAATTTCGGCTAAAGCCGGATGCTATTACATAGCCCATCACAAACGGGCTAAAGCCCATTCCTATTGAGGGGGTTGAATTTATCAATTTGCTTGTGAGGATTACTAGGTTATTAAATGAAAGTTGGAAACTTTCAGAATTTTAGGTCTAAGTTACGCTTCGCTAAGCTTAGACCAGTTGGGATTTTCGATAATTCATCTTTGTAATAAATATTTATTGTTTATCAATAAATATTTATTACTTTTGTTGATAAACATAAGATTTCGTAAATTCATTATGAATAAATATTCAATAATATTCCTTAAGGCAGTCATATTGCTTATCGGAATTGGGGCTTTTGCCATTTTGATTTGGTTTCCCTTGACCGAAGGAAGAGCCACTAATTTAGACTTGTTTAACATATATTTTGACCCGTTCATTTTGTATGGATATGCCGTATCAATCCTCTTTTTTATTGCACTTTACAAAGCTTTCAGATTACTAGGATACATTGGACAAAATAATGTATTTTCATCAAAAGCTGTTAACGCTTTAAAGAGTATTAAGAATTGTGCCATTGCAATAAGTGCATTAATTGTAGCAGCAGGTATCATCATAAGAATATCTCATAATATAGAGGACGACCCAGCGGGCTTTCTTGCCATTTGCATTGTAACTACTTTTGCATCAATAGTCATTGCTACCACAGCGGCAATATTTCAAAAATTATTGCAAAATGCCATTGATATGAAATCCGAAAATGACTTAACAATTTAAGCTATGCCAATTATTGTAAATTTAGATGTGATAATGGCCAAGCGTAAAGTTTCTCTCAATGAACTTTCTGAAAGGGTTAATTTAACCTTATCTAACCTTTCTATCTTAAAGACAGGTAAGGCGAAAGCTATTCGTTTTAGTACCTTAGAATCTATTTGTAAAGCATTGGACTGCCAGCCAAGTGATATTCTGGAGTATGTAAATGATGAAAATGAACCAACCAACAGCTAATATCCCATAAATATTAAAAGTTTGATTCTTCACTATTCGGAAGCCCCTACTAATCTCCCTATTGTAAATTACAATTATAATAAGGCAGTTGGTTGCATAAGCAACTGACCTTATACCTGTGAAGTATTTTGAAAAACAGTCAGTGAAATCATGTCCAAAACCTAGTGCATAATAAATTAGCAAAGGTTATACAATTAAGGTTTCGATTCATTGTCTCGCTCGATCGGAATTGGACACAAGATCCCATTGTAGTACTAGTTTGCGGATGGGGTAGGTTTTGTTGAGTGCCCCAAAACCCCTAGAGGGTACCCTGGAACATACCCTTATACCTTCCTAACTCCAATTTCTGACAAGAAATAGGGGGTAGGTGCCCAAAACTGACAACTTTCGACCTTTTAGCTCGAATTTTTGAGCTTATAACTCAAATTTTCTAGCTAAAACCTTGAAAATTCGACCTAAAAATGACATTAATTTGGTAAATGGATAGAAAATATGACAAAATTGCCGGAATTTTCAAGGTGCAAGTTAAAAATTTGGTATCCCAAAGTAGAGAAGGGTACCTTCGAGGGTACCCATTTCAGTTTTTAGCTTCAAAATTCGAGCTTTGAGGTGGGATTTTCAATGTTTTATCCGGAAAATTCCGCCTTTTTGGCAGATCAATTGAGATAGAAGCTCGGTAATTCGACCAAAAAGAGTCAAAATTCGATGGTAGAACCGAATAATTCGATGTTTTTAATTCGTTATTAGCTGTTTGAATAGCGGGACGAAAGGAGAAAAAGAAGGGAGTTTACAATTCACCTGAAAAAAAATAGGGTACAGCTCAATAGATTTTGACTGTACCCCTTAAATTGATTTGGGTGACATAAGCATGGTTTGTTATTTAGTTATTGGATTCATCGGAAGAACCATATTTGGCTCTTAAAAACCGCTGTTTTAGATCATCATGGATCACTTTGGCATCTGCTACATTAAGTTTGGCACCATATTTCACAGAGTTGTAGTAGCTAAGTGCTCCTATATAGGCTTCAGATCCTGCCATCATTACGGTGTCATTCAGGTTGCTTTCTACCTGTTGCAATTCCCTAAGCAACGGCATCAGGCCTTTGACTGCTTCCCAATCCTTATTCAATTCATCCAAATCCATATAGGGTGGGAGAAATTGGCCGTCTTCCTGAGCATATTCCATTACTTTTTCCACAAAGGGAATGCTACCATCACCCATTTTAGGCACCTTCTGCCTCTCGTCGGCACTAATCGCAATCATGTAGGGGCTTAAAGTGTTTTTAAGGGTAGCGATGGCTTCTTTAACGCTTTGCAATTCCGCTTCCGGGATTGAAATAGAAACTGTGTTTTTCGTACTCATATTATTTGGGTTTAATGTAAAATATAATAAACTACATTGAAAATACTTTTTTAATATATAAAATACAAATAAAGAGTTGTCAAATGTATTAAGAAGATAGGTTTTTAACTGTAAAGTTCTCAATTGTCAAAAAATTGCTATACTGGTGGCTGAGCTTTTCGAAGCCCAGGTGTGGTATTTAATGATCCATTCTCTATCCAAATTTCGGTTAAAGCCGGGTGAAATGCTATTGCTTTTATAAATGGGCTAAAGCCCATTCCTATTGAGGTGGTTTCGTTAATCAATTCTCACCATTGACGCAACAATATCTCTTTTTGCGAATATAAATTTTAACGTCCAAAACAGACTAATATAAATTGGGCTAGAAAAATGTGTAACCCAGTATCTATGTAGCCCAATGACTCTATTCACTTATTTGGTTACATTTTTAATGATAAAAATATGTGGCCGATACAGAATTTTGTAACCTATTCCTTTTTGTTACTAAGAATAAACATTTTTTGTAACCAAATATTTTCTTGATTTTCAGGCATATTATTAAAGTTCTTACTCTTTAGTTACAAGGTTACAATAATTTAGAGTAAATTAAGATTTTAATAGGGGAGGAAAGGCAGAAAGGGCATTATACTTGGTCCATGATGAATAAAGTGGCGTCCCTTCCGGCTCCAAGGAAAAGGGGAAATCTTATTCTAGCCGGTCAAGATTCAGGTTTTGCCATTTACAAAGTGTAACCAAACAGAAGACGTCTGGAACAAGGGAATTGATTAGTACGGTGGGTAGGGAAACTTAAATAGTATTTATCAATTGATAAATATGAGATGAGAAAAACCTTAAAATAAAAAACTTACTTTCTTACTATCTTGGAGTCGCTATAGTTTTAGTATTGAGAACTCAATTATAATATAATTAGCTATGTTCAATATGCCTGCATACTGCGATAATTGCAGAATCTATTTTAATTCACCTATTAAGGTAGGTGAGGGGATCCGAAATATTACTTTTCAAAATGTTTCAGCCACTTGCCCGAATTGTCATAGACAAGGAAGAGTGAGAAATGGAGTTTATAATATCCTAAAAAATGGGATAGAACTCATAAGCAGTTCAGACATAAACATCCAAAGGCTTAAAGCACTTAATGAAATATTTACAAATGCTCAGAAAACAAACCCTTCTATTGAAGAGTTTAAAGCCACTCTTAAAAATGAAACTCCCGAATTACAAAAATTGTCTGATGCTCTACCAAAAACCAGGGGTGAATTGTACCAATTTTTAGGGTTATTAATTGCTTTGATTAGTTTATTAACATCTCTATGTGAATCAGGTGAAGTAAAGAACATTAACATTAACAATGTCATCAACCATTACAATAATACCTATATAATCAAGAAAAAGCCGGAAACTAGAACAATAAACGAACAACCGAAAAAGAAAAAAACCAGACCCAACGATAAATGCCACTGTGGAAGTGGAATTAAATACAAAAGATGCCATGGGAAGATTAAAAACATTTAAATGACAATAGACCAATACATTGACAGCTTAGACAAAAGGTACCAACTTGGCTATGCTACTGAACATACTTTTAGAGGGGATTTGCAACAGCTTTTAGAAACCTTGGTACCAACCATCAGTGCCACCAATGAACCCAAAAGACAAAGCTGTGGTGCACCCGATTATATCCTGACCAAAAGAGATATCCCTGTTGGTTTTATAGAAGCCAAAGACATAGGGGACAAAGACCTTGATGGCACAAAGAAAACCGGAAACAAGGAGCAGTTTGACCGCTATAAGGCCTCATTGAACAACTTGATTTTTACGGATTATCTTCACTTCCACCTTTACCGGGAAGGGGAATTTATTACCAAAATCGCCATTGCAGAAATCACGGACAAAGGGATAAAACCTTTACCGAATAACTTTGATAGCTTTGAAAACCTAATCAAGGACTTTGGTAGTCATATTGGGCAAACCATAAAAAGTCCAAAGAAATTGGCTGAAATGATGGCAGGCAAGGCCCGACTTCTTTCTGATATTATTGGCAAAGCCCTTACAAGTGATGAAGAAAACCATGAAGACAGTACCCTGAAAGATCAAATGCTGGCTTTCAAGCAAATCTTGATTCATGACATCACCCCACAAGGATTTGCAGACGTCTATGCCCAAACCATCGCTTACGGCATGTTTGCTGCACGCTTGCATGATCCTACTTTGGACAACTTCAGCAGACAGGAAGCGGCCGAACTGATTCCAAAGTCCAATCCTTTTTTGCGAAAGCTCTTTGGCTATATAGCCGGGCCGGATATTGACGACCGTATCAAATGGGTTGTGGATAGTTTAACAGAAATTTTTATGGCTTGTAATGTGGAGGAGATTTTGAAGAACTACGGGAAATCCACCAAAATGGAAGACCCGATTATTCATTTCTACGAAACGTTTCTAAGCGAATACGACCCAAAATTGCGTAAATCCCGAGGTGTATGGTACACACCGCAACCCGTTGTGAACTTTATAGTGAGGGCTGTAGATGATATCCTAAAAACAGAATTTGATTTACCGCAGGGACTTGCAGACACCAGTAAAACTACCATAAAAGTAGACAGCCAAACGGAAGACAAACGTTCTGCCACAGGTTACAAACAAGTAGATAAAGAAGTACACAAAGTACAAATCCTCGACCCGGCCACAGGTACAGGTACTTTCCTTGCTGAAGTGGTCAAACACATTCACAAGAAGTTTAAGGGGCAGCAAGGCATTTGGAGCAATTATGTGGAAACGCATTTATTGCCACGGCTCAACGGTTTTGAATTGCTAATGGCAAGTTATGCCATGGCCCATTTGAAATTGGATTTGCTATTGTCCGAAACAGGATTTAAACCCACCTCCAATCAGCGATTTAAAGTTTACCTGACCAATAGCCTGGAAGAGCACAATAAAGATACCGGGACCTTATTTGCCAATTGGCTAAGTACAGAAGCCAATGAAGCCAACCATATTAAACGAGATACGCCAGTAATGTGCGTGATTGGGAATCCGCCCTATGCAGTAAGTAGCACGAATAAAAATGATTGGATTCAAGGTTTAATTTCAGATTACAAAAAGAATCTAAACGAACGAAAAATCAATCTAGATGATGATTACATCAAATTCATTCGTTATGGGCAACATTATATAGAGAAAAATGGAAGTGGAGTTTTAGCTTACATTTCCAACAATAGCTTTATTGATGGTATTACGCACCGTCAGATGCGTAAACATTTGTTAGAGACTTTTGATAAGGTTTATATTTTAGACTTGCACGGCAGCACTAAAAAGAACGAAACAGCTCCTGATGGAGGGAAAGATGAAAATGTATTTGACATTCAACAAGGTGTTTCAATTAATGTTTTCGTAAAAAATGGGAAAAAGAAAAATTTAGATTTAGGCGAAATTTATCATTCGGAGTTATTTGGAAGGAGAAACCTTAAATACGATAGCCTTAATCAAAACTCATTTTCATCCATCGGATGGAACAAACTAGAGAATGTAGAACCCTATTTGTTTTTTGTTCCTAAAGATTTTTCTTCTGCAGAAAAATATAAAAAGGGCTTTAAATTGGATTCTATGTTTTTGAAAAACAACACTGGAATTCAAACCAAAAGAGATTCACTTGTCTATCATTTCAAAGAAACCACTCTTAAAAATGTGATTTCAGAAATATTAAGAATGGAAATCGAGGAATTCAGAAGGAAATATGATTTACCTGCAGATGGTCGTGATTGGACAATTGAATTTGCTAGGAAGGATCTTAGAGCTGATGATGGGAGAATTATTAAAATATCTTATCATCCTTTTGACAATCGTTTTACATATTACACAGGGAGAAGCAAAGGTTTTATGGCATACCCCAGAAGCCCTTTAAGTGAAAACTGCATTTCAGAAAATATTTCACTTTTATCTATCAGAAATAATCGCAAGGGAAACACTAATAACTTTTTCATAGCAAATAAGGTTGTAGATAAAGATGGAGTGTCTCCTTTAGATAATTGCAAGTTTTTCCCTCTTTATCTGTACACCGCAGGAACCGAGCAACAAAACATCGAGCAAACAGAAGAAAGAATCCCAAACCTAAACCCAGAAATCGTAAAGCAAATAGCAGAGAAATTAGGTTTGACTTTCACGAACGAACCCTTCGACTCCGCTCAGGGTCCTACACTAGCTAGTTTTGCTCCGATAGACCTTTTGGATTATATCTATGCGGTATTGCATTCCCCAAGTTACCGGGAGAAGTACAAAGAGTTTTTAAAGATAGATTTCCCAAGAGTACCCTATCCGGAAGACCAGGAAACCTTTTGGCAATTGGTTAAATTGGGCGAAGAAATTCGGCAAATCCATTTATTGGAAAGCCCTAAAGTCGAGGAATACATTACCCAGTATCCTATTGATGGGGACAATGAGGTAGTTAAACCACGCTTCGACTCCGCTCAGCGAACGGACCAAAAAGGGAAAGTTTATATCAATGCTACCCAGTATTTTGACAATGTGCCTGAGATCGCCTGGACGTTCTACATCGGTGGTTACCAGCCTGCCCAAAAATGGCTCAAAGACCGCAAAGGCCGTCAATTGGAATTTGAGGATATTCTCCATTACCAAAAAATCATTGTGGCCTTAACAGAAACCGACAGACTGATGAAGGAAATTGATAAGATTGATTTTATGAAAAAATCGTAAATTTTATTAATCACTTTTCTCCCTAATAAATTTCCGCTAAAGCCCTCCCCTATTGAGGAGTAATGGTTAATCAAATTGTTTTGGGGTAAAAATGATGCTTTTTTCTATGGAATTGCTTTCCTAAATCAAATGATTTAGGCTAAACCGTAATAGGTTTAATGCTTCCAATTGTCCATTGAACCCCGAAAATCAATAGCCCCCAGCTTTAGCTGGAGGATTGGGATAATGTGTTTTTAATTGGGCTTTAGCCCAACTATATACCCGATGGCGCTAATAAATAATTATTTTGCCTACCTCCAAAATATAGGGGATTTGGAAGGGGCCACCATTAATGCATTCAAAATTCGGCTAAAGCCGGATGCTATTACATAGCCCATCACAAACGGGCTAAAGCCCGCTCCTATTGAGGGGTAATGGTTAATCAATTAATTCAGGTATAGATTCAATGCGGGTTGATTTGTATTTCCATCCGTTGGAATTCCCGAAAATCAATAGCCCCCAGCTTTAGCTGGGAGATTGGAATTGCATATAGTTTCAAGGGGATTTAGCCCAAATATTTGGTTCCTTTTATTTAAATAGGATAGTTAATTGGAAACAACCTTGAGTCCTATAATTGATCCGACTAAGCTGCTAAGAAATAGGATTCTCCAAAATGTGGCAGGTTCTTTAAATACCAAAATCCCTACCAATACTGTTCCTACTGCTCCTATCCCTGTCCAAACTGCATAGGCCGTTCCTATGGGTAAAGACTGGGTTGCCTTGATTAATAGGCTCATGCTAATGAACAGGGCAAGGATAAATCCGGTATACCAAAGGTACATTTCATTTCCTGCACTGCCTTTGGCCTTTCCTAGACAAAAAGCAAAGGCTACTTCAAATAATCCGGCAAAAATTAATACGATCCAATTCATTTCATTTTTTTTGTAAATCTCGGAAATGAAATAGGATTTTCACTTTTTAAATGTCAAAAAATCGAATTAATCACACCTTCAACTCAAATTTTTAAGTTTATTTTAAAATTTTATGGTAAAAGTAGTCCCTTTCCCCACCTCACTTTTGGCCGAAATTACTCCTCCCATGGCCTCTACATGCTTTTTGGTTAGGAATAAACCCATTCCTTTGGCTTCCTTGTTTTCATGGAAAGTTTTATGGAGACCAAATAAGTTTCTTCCGTGCTTCTTAAGGTCAATGCCTAAACCATTGTCTTTTACCGAAAGCACAATTCGTCCGGAGTCCTTGTGAGATTTTAATTGGATGATTGGTTCCCTGTCAGGAGAACGGTATTTTATTGCATTTCCTACAAGGTTGAGGAATATGATTTCCAAGAAGATACGGTTAAAAGTTATTTTTGGGGCTTGGGAAAAATCTGCAATTATTTGAGCCTTTGATTCCATGATATGACCAACCAACATCTCTTTGGTTTTGCCCAATATTTCATCAAAAGTGAGGATTTCAATTTTTTTGGAACCCTCATGTTGAATTTTGAGCAAGTCTACTAAATTATCCAAGGTGCTAATTAAGTGCTTGCTTACAGTTTCAAAGTTCTCGATAATGGTGCTTTTTATCTCCTGCCCTTCACTTGTATGATAGAATTGGAGTAGGGAATTCAAGTTATTGGCAGGCGCCCTTAAATTATGAGAGGTGATATGAGCGAAATTGGCAAGTTGAAGGTTTTGGGAAGTAAGTTTTTCAGTTAGCACCTCTAGGTTTTCGTTGGCTTTTTTCAGTTTATTTTGATTTTCCACCAATTCAGTAATATCTGTTGCTATTCCTAGATAGCCAAAGACCTCTCCTTGTTGATTCTTTAATGAAGTGAGCGCTAGAAGTACTGAAATATGCTTGCCGTCTTTTCTAACATAGGTCCATTCTTGGGGGCCATGCCCTTGTTGTTTTGCAATTTCTGCGAAAATACTTAGGCCAGAAATTTCTCTGCCGACTTTCTTAGAAATTTCCTTGCCAGCTTTTACCATTTCCTCCATGGTATGATATACTTGAGGCGTTTTTTTGCCAATCATTTCAGACTTGGAATATTGGAGCATTTTTTCCGCACCCCGATTGAAGTGATTGATTGTACCTTGATTGTCAGTTCCGATCACAGAAACCAATTCAGAATTTAACATGGCATTTAACTCCTCATTGACACGACTCAGCTTTATTTCAGCTTTTTTTACCGAAGTGATGTCTTGAAAAATACCAAATATGCGTTTACATCGTCCTTCCATAAACTCTGCCTGTCCGATGGAACGCACCCATACTTCATTTCCTTTTGCCGTGACCAATTCAATTTCCAAATCAAATGAGTTGCCTATTTCAATAGCATTTGCCACTGCTTTACTTATCAATTCACGACTTCTCCCTTCTTTATAAAAATTAATGGCTGTATTTACATCCGGAATAAAGTCTTCCGACACTTCGTGGATCTCACGAACCACTTTGCTCCAGATTAACTTTTCCTCTTCTAAATTAAATTCCCAAGTGCCTATTCTTGCAATGGCACTGGTTTTCTCTAGTATTGCTTCTACTTGTACTTTTTCTTTTTCTTTATTTTTGATTAAAGTAAGGTCTTCAGTATGCATTAAGAGACCACCTATTTCTCCTTCGGTAATATACCAAGGCCGAATATCAGATTTAATCCACTTATTGTTCCCCTTTTGGCCAAAAACAAGTTCTTCTTTTTTTATAAACTTTTTTCCTGCTAAGCATGCCTGAAAATCCTTCTTACGATTTTCTTTGATATTGGGGAATAGTTCGTAGTAAGATTTTCCTACAATTTCTTTTCCTTCCATGGCATAATCTTTTCGCCACTTTTCAGATACAGCCATATAGCGCAATTCTTTATCTAACATGGCTATGGCATAGGGTGATTGCTGAATGAAGATGCCATTACGCTTGTTGCTCTCTTCCAGCTCCGTTTCAATATTTTTTTGTTCAGAAACATCTCTAATAGAGGCCATTACTAAAGAGTCCCCATTTGATTGGGCAGGTATAAGACTTATTTCAACATTGAAATTTTCTCCATTCTTTCTCTGCCCATATAATTCCAACCCTTTCCCCATGGGCCTGAAATTGGAAGAAAGGAAAAATGATTTGATGTGGGATTTGTGTTTTTCTTTCAGTTTTTCCGGGAGTAAAAACTCAATTTCCTTGTTAATTGCTTCATGTTTAGCATATCCAAAAATGTGTTCAAATTGTTGATTTACATATTGTATGATACCAGAACTGTTTATAATAACTATGGCATCCGGAGCAAACTCAAGAATATTTTCATGGAGATTTATTGAAATAGGTTTTACCTCAGTAATTTCTTTGATGTCAATTTTCTGAGAATAGTAAGCTGTGAATCCTACTAATTTGTCATTTTCAATATCGGGAGTATAGCTGACGGAAAAATTGTTAACTCCTTCACTCTCATTATTTATATCCAAAGAGAATTTTTGCGGATTACCTGCTAATACCTCCTTTAAATGGGGGATTTGCTTCTGATAACTTTGGCCTAATGCATCTCTAAGGCTTAGTTTACCTATCACCTTTTCGTAGGGTTTGCCAAGCCAATTTAAAAATGAAGTGTTAGCAAATTGACAAATTTCATTTGTATCCCAATAGACCAATGATTCAGGTATTTGATTTACAGCTTTAATACCTATTGCGTCTTTGACAGATGACATAATTAAAAATCGTTTTAAATAATATTGGGAATTGCATTTGAATATACAAATAGAAGACTAAAATTGCACGGTACAAACGGATAAAATTAATGAAGAGTGGTTAATTGGGGATTTCAATGTGGGTCTTTTGGTGGTAATCTTGGTCAAAACATAGGAAGTTATCTTAGCATTAAAAATGTTGAATTTTCCTATTCACGGTGAACTCATCCTTGTGGAATTATAAGCCGAAGTACCGATTGAAAGCGGATACTTCGGCTTTAAAGCTTGTCTAAGCTTTTACATAGGAGTAATGGTAACTTTCACCATTTCGGCTAGGGTTGGAATATTATTAGTAGGATTAGCTTCTTTACTAATAATGCCACCTTCATCAATACCGGTATTAGGCCCGGCCTGCCTTAAAGGTTGATTTTTACCTGCACCGGCATATTCATCTTCTTCCGTTCCGGAGTCAAATAGATATACATTGCCTGTAATGTCTCCTGATATGGCCATGCCGTTAGAAAATAAATCCAAATTATCTGCCCCAATAAACCAATCATTTGATTGGACTAACATGCTGGCAAAGGATAGTTTGTCTCCTTTTTCAGCTGTAAATGTAAAGGAATAAGTGCTGCCTGGAAGCAAAGGCCCCGGGGAGCTCATTCCAACCGGTGCGTTAAATACTTGGTCAAATCCTGATGCATCTCCATCTTCTGCCAAACTTTCCAGTGCAGCACTTGATGATTGTCCGCTCATAAAGATCATATTTTCAGCAGCTATACTATAAACACCCGGAGCAAGTGGTGAAAAATATCCTGTGTTGTTCATTAATTCCGTGTTTAAAACTGAATTTCCTCCATCTTCGGCCAAAGGCTCCAAACCAAGTCCGGCAATTTCGTTACTTGAGAAAATTGGCATTTGATCATCGTTATGAATGACCCATACACCAGGGGCAAAAGGCGAAGGCAATTCGGTGTTTTCGGAAATATTGGTAATGGTAATGGTAAACATTGTGCCTCCATCATGTGCAATTTCCACCTTGATGCTTTCTTGGCTAGCAGGATAGGTAAATGTATCATTGACCAAATTTACCGGATTGTTTTCAGATGGTCCAGTGTTGGCTTCGCTTTGTCGCAATGGTTGGTTGGGGCCTACTCCGGGTGCTTCATTGATTTCGGTACCCGCGTCCCATAAGGAAATCATTGTGCTTACATCTCCTATGACTGGAATTCCATCTTCATCGTAAAGGGGAATCCCGTTTTCATCCGGAGAATAAAACAAATCGTTGGATTCAACCAGCATTGTAGCAAAGCTTAAGGCGTGTCCGATGCCCGCATTAAAACTGAAAGATTCACTGTTTCCGGGGGTAATTAAACCCGTAAGTCCCGTATGAAAATAATCTTTGGCTTCAAAAATATTCTCAATGGTAACAGTAAACTCACTGCTTATTGTCTCAGGCATTTCATCTTCCTTTGTGTCGCATCCGTTGAACATAACAATTGAAGCGAGAATGGCTGAAAAGCTAAATAAACTTACATTTTTCATGGTGTTTTTTTTTGGTTAACAATTGATTTATTAGGAGAGCTTTTAACTGTCCAGCCTATACTATGATTGAGTAGTTTGATATCCTTTTTCTAATTGGATTCTAAATGGAGCCAGAACGAGGATATAGAACAGGCTTGTTCAGCCTTTTCAGTTGGCAGTACTTGGATCAAATTGTATAGGAAATTTTCGAAATTGAGGACTTTCTCATCGTGATAAAGATTTATTGTTTGACTTTATCAAAATAAGCGATAGGGTATCACGAAAGGATCACAAAAAAATCAAATTTTAAGAATAGACGGGGAGCCTGAAGGAAAAAGTAGTGCCTACATTCAACTCGCTTTCTACTTTAATGTCTAGTTTATGCAATTCAAGGATCTTTTTAACAATAGCAAGTCCTAATCCGGTGCCTTTGTGCGTTCCATAGGCTCCTTTTTTATACCGGTCAAAAATATAGGGGAGCTCCTCGGAGGATATACCAATTCCGGTATCTTTGATGGTAACCTCGATGGATGAAGTAGCTTTTTTTTCTATGGAAATCAATACTGTCCCCCCCGCTGGAGTATGATTCAGGGCATTTTCTAAAAGGTTTTGAAAAACCCTTTCCATCAAAGCAATGTCAGCAAAAACCAAGGTGTTGTTTTCCGCCATGTTAATCTTAAAGTCAATGGACTTGCTTTTTGCCATTAAGTCGAATTTCATCACCATATCAGAAAGCAATTCATTAATGGAAAAAGTTTCTTTTTTGGTTTCCATCTGCTGGGCTTCTAGTTTTGAAATCTCAAAAAGATTTTCCACCATTTTTTTAACCCTTTGGGTACTGGAAAGGATGGTGTTTAAATATTTAATCTTTGTTGGTTTATCCAACTTTTCTTCAAGCAAAACCAAGGTCTCTGCATAGCCTTGAATGGATGTTAATGGTGTTCTAAGGTCATGGGAAATGTTGGAAATTAATTCCTTTCTAAGTTTTTCTACCGAACGAATTTCATTGATATTGCTGACAATGGTGTCCGCCATTGAATCGATGTTATTGGCCAATACAGATAACTCTCCTTTTGATTGTAAACGAATGCGGGCCTTGAGGTCACCTTGTTTGAACCGATTTACAGCTACACTTATTTTATTAACATTTTTAGTAAGGTACCAGATTACCATAAAACCGACGATTATTGCTGTCAAAAATGTGATAAACACAGCTTTAGTGGCCAACTTGATTTGATAATTATGGGCGAGCATATCTGTTACACTAGTGTATTCTTCACTTGCCAAAATGATATAAATATACCCCACAGTTTGTTCGTTGTTTTTAATGCTAG
>NZ_CAXBOC010000052.1:0-16660 GCF_963976465.1 uncultured Cyclobacterium sp.
ACAGTATTTTCGACATATAGGAATATATGCCTATAAAAAAGAGTTGTTGATGGCATTCACCAAATGGGAAAAATCTGCCTTGGAAAATATTGAAATGCTGGAACAATTAAGGTTACTAGAAAATGGTATTCGTATTAAAATGGTGACTACCCATCATCAGGCTGTAGCCATCGATGTGCCTGAAGATCTTGAACGGGCGCTCATTTATTATGATAAAAATCATTCTTCATGAACGCCTAGGCTATAGGTGCTTTATCACATTAATTTTCTGTATTCAATAAATTTAAAGAATGAACTGCTACCAAACCGGCAGTTTCTGTTCTTAAGCGATGCTTTCCTAAAGAGCAGGGTTTGAAACCACTGTTTATGGCTGAAGTAATTTCTCCGGGACTAAAATCTCCCTCAGGACCGATTAAGACAAGATAAGACTGACCAATAGTGGCTTGTTGCATTAGATGCCGGTCATTGTCCTTGTCGACATAAGCGATAAATCGTTCATGTGCATGAAAAGCAGGATCAGAAATAAATTTCTCGTAGTCAACAATGGGGTTAATTTCTGGCAACCAGGTTTTAAAACTTTGTTTACAAGCTGAAACAAGCTTTTTATGCAGGCGGTCTAATTTTAATCTTGATCTTTCGATGTGAGTGGTCTTTAAAAATGTGATTTCATTGAAACCAACTTCTGTGATTTTTTCAAGCATCCATTCCATACGATCCATGTTTTTGGTTGGAGCAATGGCCAGGTGGATGTGGAATTTCTCCATAGGTGTGAAGAGTTGTTCTACAATCTTCAACCGGCATTTTTTAGGATTATTGTCTTCAATTTGACAAGTAAACAAAGACCCTTTTCCATTTGTAAATAAGACGGTATCCCCAATGTTTTTCCGAAGGACCTTCCCTAAGTGGTTGGATTCCTGCGGGTCCAAAGTAAATACATCCCCGTTAATCTCCTCTTCATAAAAAAGCTGCATGGCATAGTCGTTTATTCCTTCGAATTTATAAAATTAACCTTAAAGGTTAAATAGGATTTGTTTATAATTGTAATGGAAATATTTTAATAGAAATAAAATTAATTTTATAATGGACACCAAATTTGACCTACCCCATAAAATTCTTAAAGCGAATGATTTGTCTTGGCAGCCTTGGCTTGAAGAGACGCTATCAGCATTTAATTGTGTTACAGGTACCTTACATGTATTGAATCAGGATACAGGCTTATTGGAACTTCAAGCGCAAGTGGGTATTCCTGATTTCTTATTGCCAAAAATGAGTACAATTCCGGTTGGAAAAGGAATGGCAGGAATAGCTGCGGAACGAATGGAAGCAGTTCAAATATGTAATCTCCAAACCGATGATTCAGGCGTGGTCAGGCCAGGAGCAAAAGATACAAAAGTAGAAGGAGCCATTACGGCCCCAATGATTGTTGAAGGGAAACTTTTTGGTACTTTAGGCATAGCCAAAAAAGATCCCTATGAATTTAATGATGAGGAAACTGAAGCTCTTATGAGTATCGCCACTGCCATCGCCCAAAAAATAAAATAAGCTTATATCGTTGATCAAGTCATTAAAATCCCCTTCACTTAA
Organism: uncultured Cyclobacterium sp.; assembly: GCF_963976465.1. Classification (NCBI taxonomy): domain Bacteria; kingdom Pseudomonadati; phylum Bacteroidota; class Cytophagia; order Cytophagales; family Cyclobacteriaceae; genus Cyclobacterium; species uncultured Cyclobacterium sp. Next base: position 1,585 of record NZ_CAXBOC010000052.1, read on the forward strand.
CGTTCACCCGAAAGATGAATGATTTGCTGAAGGGGATTTTTTTAGCTGCAATTTAGCCCTACTAGACTTTTACGAAGATTTTCAAGCGGTACAATATGTACAGAAATATCCAAACCAAAAGTAATGCACCAAAGGCCTGAAAAACCGGATGCCATTCCTCAGGAAGCGGGGCGTAAAGGCCTGCAAATAATTTTTCACTGGTGAAGCGGAAGTTGATAAAGCTGAAGGCAAAGTAAATGGTCAGCGAATTAAGACCAATCACCTGAAAGAAAAATGCCCATTTTCTAATTTTCCATACGTCTATCACCACATAAAACAATAATAAAGTTAGGAATGCCATTCCACTTGTTAAAAGAATAAAAGAGCTGCTCCAAAGGTGCTTATTTATAGGGAAGTGTAGATCCCAAATCAAACTTAAAATGATGCCGACCACCCCAGCAACAGCCAGTTGTTTGATTTTTTTGGAATCCAACCATGCTTTGGTTAGTATCTCTCCAGCTAAGGTGCCGAAAATTGTTAGGCAGAGTGCTGGTATTTGGGTCAATAGGCCCAATTCATCATAGATTTCTTGCTTTAAAACCCCCGGCATAAATGTGCGATCAAACCATCCTACCAAATTTCCTTCAATGCTTAAATCTCCGGCTCCATAACCTGGAACAGGGATTAGAAATAAAGCTGCATAATATAGCAACAGGGTAGCCAAAGCAATTCCTAATCTTTTATAAAAATCAAAATTTAAATACACCAAGGTGGCCACAAATGTTGCAATTCCTATACGGCCCAAAACACTACCATACCTAATTTGAGAGGGTTCAAAAACAGGAACAGGCGCATTTTTGTATAAAATACCCAATAGAATAAGCACTAACATCCTCGAAAATGTCTTTTTATAAAGGGTTGGTTTGGACATTCCAAGTTTTCTTCCTTTATTTAATGAGAACGTTAACGAAACTCCGGCAATAAATAAGAAAAGTGGGAAGATAAAGTCATAAAATGAGAATCCATTCCAAGCAGGATGATAGAATTGACCGGCCATCCAGTCGATGGCAGGAATTCCGGTTTTACCTTTCAATAATACTAAAAAGGCTCCGGCTCCTGCAATTAATAACATATCAAAACCTCTTAAGGCATCAATGGAGAGAAGTCTTTTAGATGTCAGTTGAGAGGTAGATGAGGGAGCATTTAGCCCTGATTCTTTTTGATTAAAAGGAGTGGTTTCCATGACAAAGACTTTGAGTAAATTGGACGAGTTAATTGAATAACTTAAAGTGCCAATATATTTTAAATTTATGAAATAAAAAAGCTAATTAATTATCATTAGTTATAAATAATTTGGAGAAATTAGCGGTAGATTTGATTTATATATGGTAAAAAAAATGCTTTAGTAAGCAAAAAACTGTATTCAATATTTTCTTATGAATAAAGAAACTTTAGGATAGACTTATGGTTCTTTAGCTGAGCTAGAAAAAATAAAAATAATCAACATCTAGCCTGATATTAATGATGCAATATAAAAAGATAATAAAGAGATTAAAGGTGATCACTTAACCTGAACCCTTAACATTATTTTGCCGAATAGAGGTACCACATAATAAATTAATTTTTAACTATTTGTAAATAACCTAAAAGTGAATTGGGGATAAATGATCAATTCAATATTAATTAAAAAACACCTAATTAAATGAAGATTTATAATCGAAAAAACCCGGCTGAAATGGGTAAATTGGCGGGAGATCATGCTGCTGAAGCCATCATAAAGGCTATTAAGGAGAATGGGCAAGCCAATATTATTTTAGCTACTGGTACTAGCCAATTTGAAACCATTGAAACCATATTGACCTATAAGGAGATTGATTGGAGCAAGGTCACCATGTTTCATTTAGATGAGTATTTGGACTTACCCATCACCCACCCTGCAAGTTTCAGGAAATATTTAAAAGAAAGATTTTTGGATAAAGTTGGTCAATTGAAAGCTTACCATTTGATTGATGGGGAAAAAGATCCCATTGAGGAAACTGGTCGCCTTAATGAGCTTATTAGTAAATCTCCGATAGATGTAGCCATGGTTGGCATAGGAGAAAACGGACACTTGGCTTTTAATGATCCTCCAGCTGATTTTGATATCGAAACGCCATATTTGGTGGTAGACCTTGATGTTGCATGTCGCCAGCAACAATTTGGAGAGGGTTGGTTCCCAACTTTGGAAGATGTACCTACAAAAGCCATTAGTATGTCCATCCAACAGATCATGAAATCTAAAAAAATCATTTGTTCTGTGCCGGATGAGAGAAAAGCCAAAGCAGTAAAAGCTTGTCTTGAAAACGAGGTTAGTCCCGAATATCCCGCAAGTATTTTGCAAAATCATCCTGACTGTGGTATTTACCTGGATGAAGCAGCAGCTTCACTATTGGATGCCTCAGTTATTGTAAATTAATATCTTCAAGTCAGATCGCCACAAGTGGTATTTTACCCGGTTTATTATCTTAAGACCTATTGAAATGACTTGTGGCGATTTACCTTATGGACCTCGTTTTCAGCTATAGCTGCATTTTTAGCTCTTATTTATTAAAATACTCCCAATCTGAATTTTTAAATGCTTTTAGATCTTCAGGACTGTCAATGTCAATATTGCCCGCATCAAATCTAACCAAGGACAATTGCTCTGGATTGTTTAATAGCAGTTTTTTTGCCCCAACTTTATCCGGAATAGAATTTAATTGCTGAAAGACAGATTGATCAAAAATAGCAGGCACTCCCGGTGCGTCTTGATAAAAAGAAGCAACTATTGCTTTGGGATTTTTGGATTTCTTAAGAATTAAACTCTTGATTAACGCTATACTTACGAATGGCTGATCTGATAAAAGCACCAATACCTGTGTTATTTGTGCTTGGCTTACTAGCGTATTTAAGCCTAATTTTATTGAACTCCCCATACCGCTTTCCCATTTATTATTCATCACCTTATTTAATCTGGGATGTGGTCTAAGAGGATAGGTTCCTGCCCCTTCTACAAGCAATACCGGGCCATTAGTTGCCTCCAATGTAATGTTGACAATGTTTTGCAAGAGGCTAGTCCCATTATAGGGAATTAGCTGTTTGGGCTTACCTAACCTGCTGGAATTTCCTGCAGCCAATATGATGGTACCTGTTTTCATGTTTCTTAGCGAGGCAGATCATTTCCTATATAAGCATTTGGGTTGGCCACAGGTATGGTGCTATTCCATTTACCATTGATGGCTTCTATAAAATGGTTGGCTACCACAGCACTTCCACGGGCATTTGGGTGCACACCATCTGTGGAAAAAACACCATAGGGAGGCAAGATAGAATTGGAGATGGCGATATCATTTGCGGTTAGAGCACCTTGTCCGATTCTTTCCAGAAGGTTTTTTGTATCCACCAAAACCAATCGGTTCTCGTTGGCTGAGACTGTAGTGGCAATGATTTGATTGAATGCATTTATTTGGGCCTCCATTTCAGCCTGTTCGGAAGGAAGCATTATGTAGTTGTCGGCAATTGGCACTGTAACCCCGTAAATTAAAGTAGGATCATCGCCAGGGCTTAAACCCAAAATTTGTCCGGTAGTCAAAGCAACCTTGTCATTTACATTGGTTTGCCTAATAGGTGGTAGGCCCATTTCTGAAAGGTCAGTTAAAGTTTTATCATCAATCAAAAATCCGTTTTGTCCGGCAGAGAAATTTATTTTTCGTAAATCTCTTTCAGCATCGCTAATCATTCCGGCTGTAGCCAGGTTGTCTAGACCACTGTTATAATTTGTAAAAACACTATTGGCAAGGCCTGCCAAGAAATTGTCTAAAGGCAATGCATTCCAAGGGACCGTACTAAAATAAGGCAGTTCATTGATGTTTGGTATATTGCCAATGGCTCCTTTTGCTTCTGGGCTTGCTTGCAACATAGTGTTTAAAGCGGTTTGATAGCGAAGGGAGAAATCTTGTTCACTGGTTAATAGTTCAGGAATGGCACCTCCGGTCAGGGCGTAGGGTAAAACATCATTTTTTCCCAACCAAAAAACGAAAAAAGTACCACCATCAGCTAAGGCAGATGCCGCATCTCCTATGGGTGTTGAATTACCTGGGTTACTGGCAAATCGTGCATAATAAGGGTTAAACAAAGGGTTTGAAGATTCCTGAACATTACCGGAAGCAGGAAGTAATGCTTGAGCCAGGGTAAGACCATTTACCCCAAAATTGTTTAAAGCTGTTTTGTCCCCTGAAAATGTGGTGAGGGCATCCCCGGGAACTATCGGGGTGGGCAATATGCTACCGGTATTTTGATTTAGGGTAAGGATTAATCGTCCCAGTGCTCCTCCTGTGGGGCTAAGGATCAAGTCTCCATTTTCTGCGTTGATTTCGGGAACATTGAAATCTCCACCTCCGGTCTCTTTCATTTGAGTGGCCAATATTACAGCATAGGAGTTTTGTTGGGAGCGATTGTACAAGGCTGCATCCATTACGCCGGCGGTAATAGAACTACCGATGGTCACCATTTTGGAGAAATCTGCTTGCCCGGGATCTGGGCTCAATTGACCCGGCTCAGGAAACTCGTATTGGCATGAGAATAACAAACCAATGAACAAATATTTGAAAAGTAAACGATATCGTATCATGATTTTTTTGGTTTAGTTCAACAGTTCATCAAAGGTGATGGATAGGTAGTAAATGGCTCCTGAGGTAGGGCCACCAAAATTCAGATAGTACCGGTTGTTAAGTACATTGGATCCTCCTAATTTTAATATTGATTTTATGCGCTTTACCTTATAAGAAATCTGGGCATCCAAATTGTGTATTTCCGGAACATTTCCTCTGGCAAAACTAGACTCCCACCTAAAGGCGGATTGGTACCTATAGGCCAAGTTGAACCCTAATTTATCTGTTAGTTTTCTATTACCGAAGATGATATTTGTTTTGTGTTTAGGGGTGTTAAACTCCGAAAGGTATCCTGCTTCAAATTCTGTAAGCAATTCATTATAGTTGTAGTTTCCACCTATAGTAAAATTTCTAGGCAAGTTAAAATTGACTCCTAATACCAAACCATGTGCACGTACCTCTCTGTCTATAATATTGGTATAAGTCTGAAAGGTGTTTTCTTGTCCGGGTGTTGTGATAGGAGTGAGCAGACTTGGTGCATTGACAGCATTAATTGCTGCCTCATCAGAATCGGCCTCAGCACCTGGATAAACCGGACCCGGAGCTTTCCTAATGGCGGTTTGGGAGATGAAGTTATTGTATCGGTTGTAATAATATGCAAAATCAATCAATAGCCTATTGTCCATCAGCAATCCCTTATAACCAGCTTCTAATGCTTTTACTTTTTCAGGCCTTAAGGCAGGAAGGGAGGTTACTGGTTCCAACAATCCTGTAGCTGCAGGGCCTATAGGACTGGCACCTTCCGCCACTGCTGCGGTATAATTCAGAACTGAAGCCAAAGAATATCCATTTTCAAAAATCTTATACTTGTCTCTATAGTATGGTAAACCTGCTATTAACCGGGCCGAAACCACGTTTAAATCTATGTGTTGGGCTTGGGTAGTAGGCATCCTAAAACCTGTTTGGTAGGACAACCGAAAATTGTGGTTTTTTTCTGTGAAAACAGTTGATATCCTGGGGCTAAACTGGCCTTTAAAGTTTTCGTTTTTGTCGTACCTCAATGAGCCAATTACCTTTAATTGCTCTTGGAATAGGCGTTTAGTGGCTTGGGCATAACCACCAATTTCTGAGATGGTGATGTCATTGCCCTCTCCATCGGCAAAGATGGTACCGTTAGACCGAAGGTCGTAGATTCTATAGGATGCACCAACCTGAAGGTCCATAAAATCTATTTCATTTTTAAAATCATACTGGCCTTCTGTTAAGTACATTCTTGACCGGTCATAAAATAAAGAGCCTTCCGGAATAAAATCCCCACTAACGCTCTGAGCTGTGCTATTAAACTCAGCACTTCCAGGAAGATACCTTCCATCATCCGCTTGTTGACGGGCAAACTGGTGAGCTGCAGTTTGTTGTTCTATACTCCCTAAACTTCCTGGTGCAACTTGTTGATTGGCAAGTGCTCCTAAATAATTGAGGGTGTATTCTCCAAACCAAGTAGAATTGTCTTTCCAAGTGTCATTGATCAAAATTCCGTTTAAATCTGAAATATAGGATTTCCCTGAATTATCTCTGGTTGTATAACTCCGAATGAAATAATTGTCTCCTTTAAGTTCTAATTTGTGTTGAGTAATAAAGAATTCCTTCAATGAATACCTCTGGGCACCCGTGTAAATTGAAGTACCTGAACCGTAATTTAAAGAGTAGAAAATCTCCGCATTATCTGAGATACGGTAATGTAATGCACCATTGACTTTATAATTGCTTGCTCCATAATCAACCAAATTTCTCTCCGGATAGCCGGTTCTAGAAACCACCTGATCCGGAATGCTACCAATATAAGCACCTAAGCCCAGTTGACTTGCTTGTTGTTGTATGGCAGTTACATTCCTTAAGAGTCCAATATTATTGGATACCTCATCCCCAAAGGTATGTACCAAATTTGCCCCTGGGTTGAAGGGAAGGTCGCCTTGGGATACTGCATTTAAATCTGTGGCATTGGTGCCGTACCAGTCTTCTGCTTGCATAAAAGAAGCGCTGATTTTAAATGCCCATTTGTTATTGAAAGCCTTGGCATACCTTATGGCACCTTCATACATGGGTTTAGGAGATTCTGGTTCGCCTGTGGCGGTGCCTATATGGTTTATTCCTTGCTTGTAATAGGCACTCAAGCCTTGGTATTCAAAAGGGTTTTTGCTATTTACCAAAAGTATGCCGTTGAAAGCATTGGGGCCATATAGGGCAGAAGAAGCACCCGGTATAAACTCGATACTTTCTACATCAAGTTCAGAAGGCCCATTGAGGTTGCCAATAGGGAAATTTAATGAGGGAGCTTGGGTGTCCATGCCATCTGTGAGCTGCACAAACCTAGTGTTTCCTGTAGAGTTGAAGCCTCTGGCATTCAAAATTTGGAAATTAATGGATGAACTGGTGACATCTACCCCCTTTAAGTTTGAAATGGCCTTATAATAAGAGTCTCCTGGAGCCTCCCTGATGTCTAAAATATCCATTTTTTCTATGGAAACCGGTGATTGGAGGATGCTTTCTTCTACTCTAGAAGCAGAAACAACCACTTCTTGCCCCAAAAAGGTTTGTTCTGAAAGGGCCACCTCCAAAGGAGGAGGGTTGCTTGAAGTAATATTTATTTCTTGACTGGCAAAGCCCACCATGGAAAAAATTAAAGTAATTGGGGGAGGAGAGCTTACTGTTATCGAGAATTTGCCATTTACATCAGTTATAGTTCCGGAGACTTTACCTTTCACAAGTATATTTACCCCTATTAAGGTTTCACCGTTATCTTGGTCTTTGACTGTACCACTTATTGTAGTATTCTCTTGAGCATAAGATAAGCTTATTGAAAAAACCAATAGCCCGATCAATAGGGAGTAATAACGGAAACCCTTTCGTTGTTGGTTAGTATTCATGGCACAATGGGTTTAGGTGTTAAATGAAAGTGATTATATACTATTCTCGTTCAACTTCAGTATCTCTTAATAAGGCATTTCCGTATTAAGTAATAGAAATGTGATGTTGTCCAATCAAATGTTTCTATTAATTTACGATAATATTTGTAAAATAATAGGCTGTTTCAATTACTATTCTAATAGTTATTTGTTTCGATTTTGCTTCTTTAAAATATTTGCCCCTTAATTTCTAATTGATTTTTTGAATAAAAGGTAATGGCGGAAAATATAGCCGGGTATTCAATCAGTTTTAACTCGGATATCGCAATAGGATTTCTAGTGTTTGGGGGAAGTGATGCAATCACAAGGAAACTAAGCATATTCGTGATTTTAGCAAAACATCTCTATGGAGAAATTGAAAAGTGCAATGAAGTGGCTGATTTTGGAGCGATTTTAGCGCCTAATAGAAGCTCTATTGTATCCTCTCGGGTTAAAAGTATTTGGTGCCGGATATTGGGAGAAAAAAATAGGATAAACCCAAGGGCTTATCCTATTACATGTGTGCACTATTTAAGCTAGTAAATTATTTTTGTTTAGCGTTTTCCTCGTTTACATGTTTTACCAAACGATCACAAAGGGCTTTAATTTCTTCTGCATAATATTCGTCTCCAGTACTGTTGAGTATATTTTGCCCCATACCTCCCAAAATATCGATGTAGAATCTCTTCATTTCAGCGACAGACATATCTTCCGTCCAAAGGTCAATTCTTAAAGTACTTTGATTAAGTGTATCCCAAACGTTCAAGCTTATGCTCCTTGTTGATTCTTGCCCTTCACTTTCCTTGTCTGTAGCATCCCATTCTATACTCTTCGGTAAATTTTTATCATCTAGAGTAACGGTAAACTTAATTTCAGATTTTTTCATTTTTTATTATTCTATTTATGCCTGCAAAATTAAGAAAGAAATCGCAAAGGGACTTCACTATTCTGCGTCAAACAATTCCATTTCTTTAATTTCTCCTTTTACAACGAGTCTTCCTTCGGTTTTTGCTTTTATTTCTTCAATGCTCACACCCGGAGCTCTTTCACAAAGTTTAAAACCTCCCTCTGGTAATACAGTAAATACGCCCAGATCAGTGAATATCTTTTGTACACATTTTATTCCTGTTATTGGCATCTTGCAGTGCTTCAGGAGTTTTGAGGAGCCATCCTTGTGGCAATGGTGCATGGCTATATAAAGTTTGGCCTCTGAAGCTACCAAATCCAAGGCTCCCCCCACACCTTTGATAAGGCCGGATGAAATTTTCCAGTGGCTGATGTCACCATTTTCTGAAACTTCTAAAGCCCCCAAAATGGATAGGTCTATATGCCCGCCCCTTATCATGGCAAATGCTTCTGCAGAATCAAAAAGAGAGGAGCCTTTGACCATTGATATGGTTTCCTTACTTGCGTTGATTAGATCGGGATCCATATGGTCCTCTTCGGGGTATGGACCTATGCCTAATAATCCATTTTCTGATTGGAATACCACTTGTAACTGTTCAGGAAGATAGTTGGCAATCAAAGAAGGAATCCCTATTCCAAGGTAGATATATTGACCGTCTTTGATCTCACTGGCGATTCTCTGAGCGATTTGTTTTTTGCTTAGCATGCGGAGTAAAGATTATTTACAAACGGTTTTAATTTCAATTCTTTTTTCATAACCATCCCCTTGAAATATTCGCTGAACATATATTCCTGGTGTATGAATTTGATTGGGATCCAACTCACCTGCCGGAACCAGTTCCTCAACCTCTGCAATGGTAATTTTACCGGCAGTAGCCATAAGGGGGTTAAAATTACGGGCAGTGCCTTTGTAAATAAGGTTTCCTGCAGTATCCCCTTTCCAAGCTTTGATCAATGAAAAATCTGCTTTAATCCAGCGCTCCAGTAAAAACAAACGACCATCAAACTCCCTGACCTCTTTTCCATCTGCCACATGCGTGCCAATGCCGGCAGGGGTATAAAATGCGGGTATTCCTGCTCCTCCGGCTCTTATTCGTTCGGCGAGTGTCCCTTGAGGAATCAATTCTAACTCCAAAGACCCTGTTGTAAATTGTTTTTCAAATTCCAGGTTTTCTCCCACATAGCTGGATATTAATTTTCGCAACATGCGTTGTTTGATAAGAAGGCCTACGCCAAAGTCATCTACACCTGCATTATTGGAAATACAGGTTAGCCCTTTTAAATTTGTTTGTAGAAGTGCATTGATACAGGCTTCTGGGATCCCACAAAGACCAAAGCCTCCTACTAGTAAAACAGCACCATTTTCTATATCAGAAACTGCTTCAACACCGTTTTTAACAGTTTTATTTATCATTAGTACTTTTATTTTTCGTCGAAAAAAAATCCACCACTTTTTCCTGGTCTGTTTTCAATTGCTTGGTTAAGGCTGCCAGGCTTTCAAATTTTTTTTCGGGTCTTAAAAATTCTAACAATTCTAGGTTTATTATTTTACCGTAAATGTCTTGGTTAAAATCCAAAATATTTACTTCTATATTCTTGTGTTCACCGGATACTGTGGGTCGCATGCCTATATTCAGCATACCATTATAAAGATTCTTATCGATATTTACCTTAACGAGGTAAGCCCCATCCATTGGTACCAGTTTATTGGGTTCATTAAGTTGGATATTTGCCGTGGGAAAACCTATTGTTCTGCCAATTTTATCTCCTTCGATTACTTTGCCTTGGAGGTTGTAGGGTCTACCTAAAAATTCATTTGCTTTGACGATGTTCCCTGTTTTTAAAGCTTTTCTGATTTTAGTGCTACTGATCCCGATATTATCAATATCCTCCCTAGGGATTTCTTCCAGGTCAAAATTATACCGTTCTTGTTCTGCATGTAGGTGTGCAAAACTGCCTTCTCTTCCCTTTCCGAACCTATGGTCATAGCCAATGACTAGTTTTTTTGTTTTTATTCTTTTGACCAAAATATTTTCAATAAAATCCTTAGATTCCATCATCGAAAATTCCTTGGTAAAAGGAATACTGATAAGGTGATCTACACCAAATTTTTCCAATAGTGCCGCCTTTTCATCAAAACTATACAGTAATTTAATCCCATGGGATTCAGGAAAAAGCACCATCCTGGGGTGTGGCCAAAAAGATACCAAAACGGTTTCTCCATGAATGGACTTCGCAATATTGTTGATTCTTTTGAGAATTTTTTGATGGCCCAAATGAACCCCATCAAAAGAACCAATGGTAACTACTGGCCGCTGAATGTCAGGAAAATCATCAAGAGATTTATAGATTTTCATTTTGCTCTTTTTTGATTTTATCTATCAATTGCTCTAGTTGCCAAGCGTTTTCAAGTTTAAATTCACCAATGGCATCTCGCCTAAGTGCCGACATGTAAGCACCTACTTCCAATTTGTCACCCAAATCCCTAGCCAGGCTTCTAATATAAGTGCCTTTGGAGCAAACAATTCTGAAATGAATTTCCGGTAGTGCGATGCTTGTTATTTCAAAAGCTTCTACGGTTACAGGTCTGGGGCCAAGCACTACCGTGATTCCCTTCCTTGCTGATTCATACACCCGTTTACCATCTTTTTTGATGGCGGAATGATTGGGAGGGATTTGCATAATATCTCCTGTAAGCTCTGCTACGGCCTCTTCAATATCTTCCCTCGTTAAATGAGAAGGGTCTGCTACTGTTATGACCTCTTGTTCTAAATCAAACGAGTCAGTAGTTTTACCCAAAACAAATGTGCCGGTATATTCCTTCTTTTGGGCTTGATATTTTTCGATATTTTTGGTTTCCTTTCCAGCACAAACGATCAATAGTCCGGTGGCCAAAGGGTCAAGTGTGCCTGCATGGCCAACTTTTTTTACTTTGAGGGTATTTCTAAGCTTCTTTACAACATCAAATGAAGTCCATTGATAGGGCTTATTGATAAGAAATACTTCTCCGTATGGTTTTTGCTGTTTGTCCATCAATAATATGTTCCGGCTACAATGGCCAGTATTCCTACAATCACACAATAAATTGAAAAGTACCTCAATTTACTTTTTCTTACCAACTGGATCATCCAGGTACAAGCAGCCAGTCCTGCAACAAAAGCGGCTAAAAAGGCAATAATCATACTTCCAAATTGATCACTTTGGTAAGTCAAATCCCCAGATAAGACATCTTTGCCTATTTTTCCTAAGATAAGTGGTACCACCATCAAAAAGGAAAACCTAGCGGCTCTGTTTTTGTCTATACCCAACAAGACTGAGGTAGAAATGGTAGCACCTGAACGAGAAATTCCCGGAAGCATGGCAATAGCTTGGGCAATACCAATGATGACAGCATTAAAGAAGGAAACCGGTTTGCCTGTGTTTTTGGCTTTGTCTGCAAGGTATAATAGGAGTGCAGTGACCAGTAGCATAAAACCTACAAATACCACTTTTCCTCCGAAAAATTGTTCCAATTGCTCTTCAAAAAGCAATCCAACCGCCACAGCAGGAATCATTGAAACAATAACTTTCAGTGAAAACATTGTTTCTTCATTGTTTTTAAATTGGAATAGACCGGCCAATAATTTGGCGACATCCTTTCTAAATACTACAATGGTACTTAATGCAGTTGCAAAATGAACAACTACCGTAAAAAGTAAACTTTCTTCAGGTAAGGAATTGCTACCAAGAAGAGCTCCGGCGATTTCCAAATGGCCACTGGAAGATACAGGTAAAAATTCAGTTAAGCCTTGAACAATCCCCAAGATAATTGCTTCAAAAATGGTCATTTTATTTATTTGGTTTTATAAAAAATAGCGTAAAATTCAAAAAGAAAACCTGACAATACAACAATAGGCCCCAGCGTCAAACCCATAAATCCAAACCCATGAGTGGTTTTGTCCAATCCTATAATGGCAAAGCCAATAGTGATAATGGCTATCCCAATAAGCATGAGTTGATAATTTTTTTTCGAAAAAGGCAATGGATTATTTTTCATAATGTTTAGTACAATTCGTCCAGTGACATGTTAAGGTATTTGTTGATAGATCTGTAGGTGCTGATCCAAGACATCAGTGCCCCCAATAAAATTAAGCTTCCAAATAATATGGCAAGCAATTCAATATCATAAAGTAATTGTAAGCCTTCGACAAAGTTTTTGCCATATTCCAAAAGGCTGAATATAATTGTAGAGGAAAATACCCCTCCTAAAGCTCCATATAAAAAAGCACGCCATAAAAAAGGCCTTCTTATAAAGCCCTTGGTAGCCCCTACCAATTGCATGCTACGGATCAAAAACCGTTGTGAGAATAAAGCTAGTTTAATCGTATTACTAATTAAAATAACCACGGTTACCAGCAAAATTAAGATTAATGCACCCATTACTATCCCCACTTTGAGCAGGTTTTCGTTGATTGAAGAAACAACATCTTGCATATAAGTCACTTCAAAGACACCGGGGGTAGCCTCAATTTCTGCAACGATCTGCTGGATTTTTTCAGCTGTTTGAGACTCTTCATTAATAGAAAATGTAAAAGAATCTCTTAGGGGGTTGTCGTCCAAAAACTGGTTGAAGTCTTCCCCAACCTCTTCGAGAAAAACTTCTGCTGCTTCATCTTTACTGGTGAAGCGCAATACAGGACCAGCCTCTTTCTTTAAGACATAGGGCTTTTTTCCCATTTGCTCGATGAGTTTATCAATAGAGGCCTGTGGTAGATCTTTGTTAAGAAATACCTGCACCTCAATGTTTTCACGGATGATGGAAGTGAGCTTTTTTGCCTGAATGGCAATGACCCCAAATATACCCATCATCAACAACGAAAGGGTGATACTGAATAATACACTGGCAAATTTATAACTTCCCAGCCTCGTCTTTTTTCTCTTTAATTTGGCCATCACATAATTATGTGTTTGTCAAAATTAATCAGGTATATTTACTTAACCAACCTTATTATTTAATTTGATTGGAATAACCCTTTCAGGGGTGGTCACCATCGCACATTCAGCAGAATTTAAATCCATACAATAGAGGCCGGTAAATTGACCAAAAGCCGGCAATATCAAGGAGTTGTTTTTGAAATAAAAAGCCGGTAATCTGAATTTTTGTTTACTGTTTTTCTTTATCACAATTCCCGGATGAATGTGCCCACAAATATTCAATTTACTTTTCGGCAACCCCTCCTGAGGTTCGTGACTTAACACCAAATTACCAAGTAGTAAATGACCCTTATGGATTTTTAAAGCACTACTTTCATATAGGCTATCCGGCAATATGTCATGATTCCCCATTACCAAATGAAAATTTATTTCAGGAAATAATTCAATAAATTCAAGTAAAGTAAACCAGCTTTCGTTGCTTTCACTATGGAATAAATCACCAAGAAAGAAAACTTTGGAAGCTCCAGTTTTACTCAAAAGCGAGCTAATTCTATGGAAATCATCTAAATGAATACTTTCAGGAACAGGAATTCCGGCTTTTCTAAAATGAGCGGCTTTCCCAAAATGCGTATCGGCCAATAAAAGTGCATTCTCCTTCTCTAACCAAATGGCTTTTTCCTTCATTAAATGAAGGCTGACCAACTCATGTTGCCAAATATATCTTCCGTCCAATTCTGCTGTCAAGGGATTAAAAATCTTGGGCACAAAGATAGTTTTTTCTATTGATGATTGGTATCAATAATAAGAATTGTAGGACAATTAAAGCCAGCGGACATATTAAGCATTCATATAGATTCTTAAACCTAAAAACTTTGGTTTTGTGGTTTTTGCTCAAAACAATAAAATAAATTCCAAGGGAATAGCGTTTTACTTACTAGAAGTTCGGATGTCATTTCTGGCATAAAATCACCTCCCTGTTTAAATATTAAAGTGGCTTATTTTAAATGCTCCTTGAACCCGGATGATGAAATAGGAGCCTATTGACATTTCGGGTTGATAATTGTTGCTAGCATTTATGGAATAACTATTGTCTTTCCATTACTGGAAAATTCTCTCTTAACGAAAACCAGCTGTTATGAATAAAAGAAAATTTAGTTTCATACAAAGCAAAGCCTCTCTTTTCATTTTGCTTCTACTCATTGGTTTAAGTACTAATAATCTGACAGCCCAACAAGCAGAGATTAGTGGGGGACTGACCAAAAAGATTTTATTGGGTGACCATTCAGGGATTACTAACCCTTCCTTAGGGTATGCATTTGGGTTTAATCACCATGTAAATGATTACAGACTCGCACATTCGTTTAGTTATGGGTTTAATTTTGAGGTTTTTAAGGTTTACAGGGTCAATAGCGAAGAAATTCCCGGTAATCCTTATCAGCAAGTTTTGTCACCAAAAGCGTTGTTTCGCTATGATTACTTTGTCAATGACCATATTTCGCTATTTTCAGGAGGTGAAGTGGGATTTCAGTTTATCAATCTAAAATCTGATCAGGAGGTTGTGATATCTACCGAAAGTTCCACCAACCTATATACCAAAGCCGTTCTCTCTCCCCAAATTGGGGTGAATTTTGAGATCAACCCTTACCTGACCATTTACTACCAATTTGCATATGACTTAGGATATTATATTGGGGGTCGGCCCAATTG
>NZ_CAXBOC010000053.1:0-16640 GCF_963976465.1 uncultured Cyclobacterium sp.
GTGTGTAGCGATTTTATGTCTCTTCCTTTTTTTTCCGCAAGGCATAATTTTATAGTTTTAGTTTAACAATATTTTGATTATAATCTATCTAAGTAATTCTCTATTCCCGAAAGAATCTGAGGATCTGTAGTTTGCTTACGTAATTCTTCTAGTTGAGTTTTGGCCAACTTCTTTTGGTTCGACTCAAACAAACTTACCCCCAAATAAAATTGACCCTGAATATTTTCAGGGTGATGCTCAACAAGTTTTTCAAATCGCTCCACAGCCCTTTTATACTGGCCGCTTTGCATGGACAAAATGCCCATATTAAACAATGCCTCTTCATTTTCAGGATCTTCTTCCAAAACAGCCCTTAGCATGGTGATGCCTTGCATAGGGTTGGCAGAAGAAACATAAGTCATTGCAATCTTTGTTTTTAAATCAAGTCGTTCCGGATTGGCTTCTAAAACCTTACCTAAATATAAGCGCGTTTTATCTCCCAACCTTTTGGTCTTGAGCTCTTCCATGGAAAAACCAAAAGCTTCATAATAAGCATTCCCTGCTTTTTCCCAGTTTTTCGGATCCGGCGCCTTTTCAGCAATTAAACCGAAATAATATGCCGCGCTATCCAATTTACCTCCACTTTGGTAAACTTTAGCAATTGAATCAGCGAATATAACAAATTTTTCGGTACTAGCCTCTCCTTGTATTTCTGCCATCAGGTTCTCGATGACCTCAAGGTCACTGCTACTTAGGGAGTTCCCGTGGTTAATTTCTTCATTGCTTGAATCAGATCCCAAACTAGTTCCATCCTGAGACAGTCCCTTGTCCTCATTGTCCACTACCACTTTGGGTAAACTGTACAGTAAGAAACAAACAACAATACCTGCAACAACGAAAATAATTTGGGATCTCTTCATAGTCAAATTTGCCAGGATTATTAGTCCTGAGGAGCCAATTCTCTTACGTTTTGGCTGTTTTTAATTTTTTCAATAAATGATTTAGACGGCTTAAAAGCTGGAACATAATGTTCATCAATCACAATGGCTGTGTTTTTAGAGATATTCCTTGCGATTTTTTTAGCTCTTTTTTTGTTTATAAAACTGCCAAAACCTCTAACATAGATATTTTCTCCTTCTGCCATTGAATCTTTTACAACCTTGAAAAACGCCTCAACGGTCTGTGTAACATCATCCTTTTGGATTCCTGTCTTCTCCGAAATCTTTGTGATTACCTCTGCTTTAGTCACTGTATTATTTTTTTTGTGTAATTCAATTGAGGCTTAACCTCCTATTAACCAACTAATTTTGGGAGTGCAAATTTACAATATCCATTCCAATTAAAAAATTAAATCGATAAAATTAGCTTCATTTGTTCAATTATTAGCGAATATTAAAATTTTAAAATTTTGAATTTCAACTATTTCACTGAAAATCTACTCCGTTGGTATCCCCTCAATCGCCGTGATCTGCCTTGGCGGGAGACAAGGAATCCATATATCATTTGGTTATCGGAAATCATCCTTCAACAAACCCGAGTAGCTCAAGGATTACCTTATTTTCATGCTTTCATTAATAAATTCCCCTCTGTAGAAGCCCTTGCCGGTGCACCGGAAGAGGAAATCCTGAGGACATGGCAAGGATTGGGCTATTATAGCAGGGCAAGAAACTTACATGCTTGCGCACGCAATATTGTCCATGAAAGAAATGGAAAATTTCCTGACAATTATAAGAAATTGTTGGAGCTGAAAGGAGTGGGACCCTATACTGCCGCCGCCATTGCCTCCTTCGCTTATCGAGAACAGATTGCTGTGGTCGATGGAAATGTCTACCGGGTTTTGTCCAGGTTTTTTGGTCTCGATGTGGACATTTCTTCCCACCAAGGGAAAAAAGCCTTTGGCAAACTGGCCAATGAAATCATTCCCGCCAAAACCCCCGATGAGTACAACCAAGCCATCATGGAATTTGGCGCACTGCAATGTGTTCCCAAAAACCCCAATTGTCAGCAATGTCCCTTGCGCACTAGATGCCATGCCTTACAAAACGGACTGGTGGAAACACTTCCTGTCAATGAAAAAAAAGTGAAAGTAAAATCTCGTTACTTTTTATATTATCATATCCAAATAGATGGACTTACGGTCGTTAGAAAACGAAATGAAAAAGACATATGGCAAGGCCTGTTTGACTTTCCGTTAGCAGAATATTCTTCATTGGACCGCATCGTCAATATTGAGCCGGATTCGCTTGACCTGCCGGAAAAACTCCGCCTTCTGGAACCGAATTATACCATAAGTTCTGAAAAACCCTTTAAACACCTGCTCACACATCAAAGAATTTTTGCTTCCTTTGTAAATATAAAATTCGGAGCAAATCATAAGGAAGCCTTGAAAAAATGGGTCCTATCTGAAAACTATTCTCTGGTAAATGCGTCCAGTCTGGAATCACTCGGCAAACCAAAATTGATTGTCCGGTATTTGAATCAAGAATATTAATTGTTTATATTTAATCAGCTATTTATAAAACCGAAAATATCTACCAATGGCAGGAGTAAATAAAGTAATTTTATTGGGTAATCTAGGTGCAGATCCTGAAGTAAAACATTTGGAAGGAGATAAGGTAGTAGCGAACCTTAGACTAGCCACAACTGAATCCTATAAGGATCGTAGCGGTAACCGTGTCGAAAATACTGAATGGCATGACCTGGAATTATGGGATGGTCAGGCAAGAGTGGCCGAACAATACCTAAAAAAAGGTAGTCAAATTTATGTAGAAGGAAAAATTAAGTCCGACACCTGGCAGGACGATCAAGGCAATAACCGTAAAAGAACCAAGGTTAGGGTACAAAGTTTTACCATGCTAGGATCAAGAAACAGTGGGGCTGACAACTCACAGGGTGGTGGCCAGTCAATGCCCGCTCAAAACAGCAATCCGAACACAGGAATGAATACCAATTCTTCACCGGCTTATGATTCCGGAGAAAATGACGCTGACGATTTACCATTTTGATAGTATTGGAATTCGGTAAAATCATTAGTTTTGCATAAAATTATATTATTAAATTAATGGACGACCCCTATCCGAGTTTGCTGCTCCTGACTGAAGTCATAGCTGTATCACCGGTTTATTTGGTGGGTAATGCGGTATTTTTTATTGCATTATTGATAATCTCAGCCTTGGTTTCCGGATCGGAAGTGGCTTTTTTTTCTCTAAATCATGAGGATATTGAAGGTATTAAAGAGGCTTCAGACCCAAAGTCTGAAAAAATCATTACCCTTATAGAAAATCCTCAAAAGTTGTTGAGTACCATACTGATTCTCAACAACCTTATCAACATTAGTATCGTTACCCTTACCACTTTTTTTACTTGGAGTATATTTGGAACGGATGCGACAGGAATTGTAATCATTCTTTTTCAAACCATTGGGGTGACCTTTTCCATCGTATTCATAGGAGAAATTGTCCCAAAGGTTTATGCCAACTCTGCAAGTGTAGGGTTTGCGAAAATTACTGCTGAGTTTCTTTATTTTTTCTATATAATTTTTGGCCCCTTATCTTCATTATTGATGTCCATCAGTGACGTGATTGAGAAACGGATAGAAAAAAAGGGCTATTCTTTGTCTGTAGATGAATTGCATCATGCATTAGAAATAACCTCCATTGACACCAGTAACAACGAGCGAGACATACTCAAAGGGATAGTTAATTTTGGCACCCTATCTGTGAAGCAGGTAATGCGTTCCAGAATGGACATCACGGCTGTGGATATAGAAATGGATTTTCACGAGTTGATGGACAAAATCAATAAAAGCGGCTATTCCAGAATACCAGTCTATGAAGATACCATCGACCAAATTAAAGGGATCTTATATATCAAAGACCTATTAGATCATATAGAAAATGACGAACACTTTAACTGGAAGGCTCTTATCCGTAAGGGTTATTTTATCCCGGAAAATAAAAAACTAGCAGACCTACTCAAAAACTTTAAAAACAAGCGGGTACATATGGCCATTGTGGTGGATGAATATGGGGGCACCTCGGGCTTGGTAACCCTGGAAGATCTTATAGAAGAAATCATTGGGGATATCAATGACGAATTTGATGAGGTAGAAGAATATTTATTCAAAAAACTGGACGACAGGACTTTTATTTTTGAAGGTAAAATTTCTTTAAATGATTTCTGCAAGAAATTAGATCTCGATATTCAATTGTTCGATGAAGTAAAAGGTGAAAGTGAATCATTAGGTGGCTTGCTTTTGGAATTAAATTCCAATTTACCCAACAATGGTACCAAGATAAAATTTGACAATTTTGAGTTTACCATAATGGCGGTTGATACCAGAAAAATTAAGAAAGTAAAAGTAGTTTTAGATGGGCCTATAGATAAAAATGTGCCTGACCAAATCGATTGATTTAAAGATTAGTTAAAGAGGCTAATTCGAAGACCTGTCTTATTTTTTATGGCCTGTGTGTGTATTTTTTTCTTTTTTTTTCGTAGTTTTAAAATTGGCAATTTTAGACATGTTTGCGTAATTCAAGAGGCTGTGTTTCCCAAATGAACTTGAATTTTAGACTGAAACAATACACTTTTACGAAATTTTGTATTTTTTCAGTTAAAATTTTAAGGCGTTCCTACATTGGCTTAATTATAATTTTTTGTTCCATATTCAGCTATTCTTTCATTTTTGTTTTACCTTTATTGTCTAGAATTTAATAATTGAAAAATTTATTGTGGATTTTTCAAAGTAAATTCAATACCTAATACAATTAAACATAACAGAATGAATCAAGGTTTATATCGTTCACAGTTTGAGCATGATGCCTGCGGAATTGGGGCAGTTGTTAATGTGAAAGGCCATAAAAGCCACGAAACTATAAGTGATGCTTTGCTTATGCTAAGCAATATGGAGCACAGAGGAGGCCGAGGTAGTGATCCCAAAACTGGGGATGGTGCCGGAGTCTTAATTCAGTTGCCTCATACTTTCCTTAAGGAGGTTACGCAACGGTTAGGTTTTGGGTTGCCCGAGGAAGGATGTTATGGCGTAGGGATGGTGTTTTTTCCAAACAACAAACAACTCTACAAAAAATGCAAATCAAACTTAAACAAGATAATCAACGAATTGGGCTTCAAGCTTATCGGATACAGGGCTGTACCTACAGATGATACAGTACCGGGATCCGGAGCTTTAGAAGTAATGCCCACTATTGAGCAAGTTTTTGTGGAACACAAAGACAATCTTTCAGGGATTGATTTGGAGCGGAAACTTTACATCCTAAGAAATTATTCAACACGAATCATCAACTCCACCATACCCGGAGTAAATAGTGCCTTTTATTTTGCAAGTTTTAGTAGCCAAACGGTCATTTACAAAGGACAGCTACGTACGGATCAAGTATTGACCTTTTATAAAGACTTACAAAACAACAAGCTTAAGTCAGCAATTGCGCTGGTACACTCCAGGTTTTCTACCAATACATTTCCTAACTGGAGACTGGCTCAGCCCTTCAGGTTTTTGTCTCACAATGGTGAAATCAACACCATCCGTGGTAACCTGAACAAAATGCGCTCTAAAGAGACATTGATGAAATCCATGCATTTCACTGATGAGGAACTTGAAATGCTAATGCCGATTACCAATGCTAAGAATTCAGATTCTGCAAACTTGGATTCTATGGTGGAATTGTTGGCATTGAGCGGCCGTAGTCTTCCTCACGTGATGATGATGCTTGTGCCTGAAGCTTGGCAGGACAACAAAACAATGGACAAAAAGAAAAAGGCTTTTTATAAATTCCATGCTTCTTTGGTAGAGCCATGGGATGGACCTGCAGCCCTATTGTTTACTGATGGTAAATCTTTGGGTGCAACATTGGATAGAAATGGTCTTCGTCCATTGAGGTACTTTGTTACTTCCGATGATCGCCTTATTCTTTCTTCAGAAGCAGGCGCATTGCCTATTAGAGAGTCCACTATCATAGAAAAAGGACGTATCAGTCCGGGCAGAATGCTCTTGGCTGATCTGGAAAAAGGTAAAGTTTCTTTTGACGAAGAAGTGAAAAACGAAGTGGTCAATAGAAAGCCGTATGATGCCTGGATCAAAAAAGAGCGGCTAAAATTACGAATGATCCCTGCGCCCACAACGCTTTCCTTGCCTTACAGCACAGAGAAAATAAAGAAAAAACAAACCATTTTTGGTTACAGTCAGGAGGATTTAAAAGTAATCTTATCTCCTATGGGAGATACTGCCTACGAGCCGATTGGTTCCATGGGTGCAGATACTCCTTTGGCTGTTCTTTCCAAGCAAAGTCAACATATCTCCAACTACTTTAAGCAACTATTTGCTCAGGTAAGTAACCCGCCAATTGATCCAATTAGGGAGCGTTTGGTAATGTCTTTGTTTACCAGAATTGGTGAGAGCTACAATATTTTGGACGAAAGTCCTAAACATACCCGACAGATTCATATTTCTCAACCGGTCTTGCTCAATGAAGACTTAGAGAAATTAAGAAATCTTGAGGATAAAGGGTATCATTCAGCTACTTTGAAAGCGCATTTCGAAGCGGATGGCAAACCCGGACGTTTGTTAGAAGCATTAAATAAATTATGCCAAGCAGCTGAAAATGCCATAGGTGAGGGAAAAAACATCCTTATCATTTCCGATAGAGATTCTCAGCAGGATACTGCTCCAATCCCATCATTATTGGCAGTAGGAGCCGTTCACCATCACTTGGTGAACCAGAAATTGAGAACCAAAGCAGGCTTGGTAATAGAAGCAGGAGATATTAGGGAAACCCATCACTTTGCCACCGCAATAGGCTATGGGGCAAGTGCAATCAACCCTTACCTGGCTTTAGAAACTCTTCTTTCGCTCAATGAAAATGGTATGTTGAGCAAGAAGATACCACAAAAGAAATTATTTGAAAACTATAAGGCTGCCATAGGAAAAGGACTTCTTAAGGTACTTTCTAAAATGGGTATCAGTACCCTACAGTCTTACCAAAGTGCTCAAATCTTTGAAGCTGTTGGTCTTGGCGCAGAGGTAATTGACAGGTGTTTCAAAGGAACCGTAAGTAGAATTAGTGGGGTATCTTTTGATGAATTGGCTGATGAAGTATTGGTAAGACATCATGCTGCTTATAAAACCAAAAGCCCACTTTTGGAAGCAGGAGGAATTTACCAGTGGAAAAGAAGGGGAGAAAAACACCTTTTCAATCCGGAGACCATCCATCTTTTACAGAAATCTACAAAACTGGGAGATTATGAATTGTACAAGAAATTTGCACAAAAAATCAACGACCAGACCAAAGATGCAATGACCCTAAGGGGCTTGCTGGAATTCAAAAAGAGAATTTCTGTTCCATTAGATGAAGTGGAACCGGTAGAATCCATCATGAAGCGCTTCGCTACAGGAGCCATGTCTTTCGGGTCTATATCCCACGAAGCTCACAGCACTTTGGCCATTGCCATGAACCGAATTGGAGCAAAAAGTAACAGTGGAGAAGGTGGAGAAGATGAAGTTCGATTTGAGAGAAAAGAAAATGGCGATTGGGAAAGATCTGCTATCAAGCAAGTAGCTTCCGGTAGATTTGGGGTAACAAGTAATTACCTAACCAACGCTGGTGAAATACAAATTAAAATGGCACAGGGAGCCAAGCCTGGTGAAGGTGGACAGCTTCCGGGGCATAAAGTGGATGATTGGATAGGAAGAGTAAGACATTCTACTCCCGGAGTAGGATTGATTTCACCTCCACCTCACCACGATATCTATTCAATTGAGGATTTGGCTCAGTTGATTTATGACCTTAAAAATGCCAATAGAAAAGCAAGAATAAACGTAAAACTTGTATCTCAGGCTGGTGTAGGAACCGTAGCTGCAGGGGTGGCCAAAGCACAATCAGATGTAATCCTAATCTCAGGAGCAGATGGTGGAACAGGAGCCTCTCCACTTAGCTCAATCCGACACGCCGGATTGCCATGGGAGCTGGGCTTATCTGAAGCCCACCAAACCTTGGTGATCAACAACCTCCGCAGTAGGGTAACCTTGCAAACGGACGGTCAGTTGAGAACAGGAAGGGATTTGGCCATTGCCACCCTACTGGGAGCTGAAGAATGGGGTATTTCAACCGGAGCTTTGGTTGTAGAAGGATGTATCATGATGAGGAAATGCCA
The DNA here is from genome assembly GCF_963976465.1 of uncultured Cyclobacterium sp. Taxonomy (NCBI): domain Bacteria; kingdom Pseudomonadati; phylum Bacteroidota; class Cytophagia; order Cytophagales; family Cyclobacteriaceae; genus Cyclobacterium; species uncultured Cyclobacterium sp. Next base: position 8,146 of record NZ_CAXBOC010000053.1, read on the forward strand.
CCTGAACACCTGTCCGGTTGGTATAGCCACACAAAATGCTGAATTAAGAAAGCTCTTTACAGGTGATCCAGACCATGTGGTCAACTTCTTCACCTTCTTGGCTCAAGACCTAAGAGAGATTATGGCTTCTCTAGGTTTTAGGACAGTCAACGAAATGGTAGGTCAAAGCAACATCTTGAAAGAAGCCAATGGTCAAATGAACCACTGGAAATGGGATAAATTAGACCTAAGCCCAATCTTCCATAAAGTTGAGGTGCCTGACCATGTAGGAATTCACAAACAAATAGATCAGGATTTCCGACTGAAAAAGGTACTTGATAGAAAACTCATAGAAGCTGCTACACCTGCTTTAGAGCAAGCCAATAAAGTGAAAGGTACCTTTGATATCATCAATGTGGACCGATCTGTGGGCGCCATGCTATCCAATGAAGTGTCTAAGTTCTTTGGAAGTCCCGGATTGCCTGACAATACCATCCACTTTAAGTTCAAGGGCTCAGCTGGACAAACCTTTGGAGCATTTTTGACCAAAGGAATTACCTTTGAGTTGGAAGGTGAAGCCAATGATTACTTCGGTAAAGGCCTCTCCGGCGGTAAACTGGTGGTGTACCCGAATAGGAATGCAGATTTTGTCGCCGAAGACAATATCATTATCGGTAATGTGGCCTTTTATGGCGCCACATCCGGTCAATCATTCATTAAAGGTAAAGCCGGAGAACGTTTCTGTGTAAGAAACTCCGGAGTAGAAGCTGTGGTTGAAGGTATAGGAGACCATGGATGTGAATACATGACAGGAGGATTGGTGATCATTCTTGGAGAAATAGGTAGAAACTTTGCCGCCGGTATGAGTGGTGGAATAGCCTATATTTTCAAAGAAAATCTTGGCAATATCAATAAAGAAATGGTAGACATTGATCCCCTCAATGAGGATGATTTTGCCACCATCAAAACTTCTTTACAGAGCCATGCAGAATTCACTTCCAGTAATACAGCCAATAGAATACTTGAAGATTGGGAAGCCGGAAAAGAACGGTTTATAAAAGTAATTCCTAAGGATTACAAAGAAGTATTGAGAAAAAGAGCATTAGAAAATTCTAAAACATTAGTATAAGATGGCGGATAAAGAAGGTTTCTTAAAATATAAAAGACAACTACCTGGATCCAGATCACCTGAAGAAAGGAAAAAGGATTACAAGGAAATTTACAAGCCTTTGGAATCCAAAGTGCTTAACGAGCAAGCCGCAAGGTGTATGGATTGTGGCGTTCCTTTTTGTCACAATGGTTGTCCCCTAGGAAATGTCATCCCGGACTTTAATGATGCCGTTTACCATAAAGAATGGGAACTGGCTTATCAAATACTCCGTGGAACAAATAACTTTCCGGAGTTTACCGGAAGAATTTGCCCTGCACCATGTGAGGCAAGTTGTGTATTGGGTATCAATAAAGACCCCGTTGCAATCGAATTGATCGAAAAAAGCATTGCAGAAAAGGCTTATGAGCTTAATCTTGTAAAGCCTAATGTGCCTGCAGAAAGAACCGGAAAAAAAGTTGCCGTAATTGGCTCCGGACCTTCAGGTCTTGCTGCTGCAGATCAAATAAACCAAGCAGGTCATGAGGTGACTGTCTTTGAAAAAGACAAAGAAGTAGGTGGCCTTTTAAGATATGGTATTCCTGATTTCAAATTGGAGAAATGGGTGATTGACCGCAGGGTTGATGTGATGAATGAAGAAGGCGTAATTTTCAGCAAAGACACCGAAGTAGGTTTTAATATCAAAGCTGAAAATATTCTTCAGAATTTTGATGCTGTAGTGCTTACTACGGGTGCACAACACCCTAGAGACCTGAAAATCAATAACCGTGATGCCAAAGGGGTTCATTTTGCCATGGAATTTCTTGGCAGACAAAACCAAGTGATTTCAGGCGAGTTGGAAAGCAATCCTATCCATGCAAAAGACAAGCATGTCATTGTAATTGGCGGTGGAGATACCGGAAGTGACTGTATTGGTACTTCCAATCGTCATGGAGCAGCATCTATCACCCAACTCGAGTTATTGCCTAAACCACCTCAAAGCAGAAAAACCCTTAACCCTTGGCCTGAATGGCCAATGACTTTGAGAACTTCTAGTTCTCACGAAGAAGGTGCCGAAAGGGTATGGTCCGTACTTACCAAAGAGTTTACCAAAGACGAAAATGGTAATGTTACAGGACTTACTGTGGTAGACATTGAATGGAAAGAGGAAAACGGCAGAATGCAGTTTTTCGAAATCGAAGGAACAGAAAGAACCCTTCCTTGTGACTTGGCATTTTTAGCTATCGGTTACTTAGGGCCAAAAGCCGGTCTCCTAGAATCTTTCGGTGTAGCGTTTTTGGAAAATGGACTGCCTAAGTCTAAAAACTACCAAAGCTCAGTTCCTAAAGTATTTCTTGCCGGAGATATGAGAAGAGGTCAATCTCTAGTTGTATGGGCTATCGCTGAAGGCCGTGAATGTGCGGTGGAAGTTGATAAGTTCTTACAAGGAGAATCAACCCTCGCAAGGAGAGATCAATCCTTCTACTCTTATGAACAAGAAGTGACACAGAGCTAATTTCGCTCAGTCAGCAAATATACTTAAGGCAATCCAAATTGGATTGCCTTTTTTATTGTCCAATTTTTTGAACAAAATATATCGGTGAACTGCTCACCCGCAAGCTTGAGTAACTTTGTGAGCAAATCATTTCCGCACAGGTGAATAAACTACATTTTTTTATCCATCCTTTTTACAATTTCTCTTAGTAAATCATTTTGCTCTGTCTTTAACACTATAAATTTATTGACCCAGCTATAAACCAAATAACACAACAACCCAAGGATCAAAAGGTAGAATACAAAGTAAAGAATTGGAAACAATATAGACATGGCTATTAAAAGTTTTGGTATAACAAATAATTAGGGTTTTGGAATAACCTCCTTCTTTTGCTAATATAATAAAATAAACTCTTTAAATTACTTTTAGTTGATGTTTTCAAAACCAAGCATCTAATAAAATTACTTTATTTTCATTTTACTCAGTCACTTTTACTCCAAAGGAAGTTTTGCCAACCACTAAGGAATTTTCACCTATCACATAAACTACTACTATCAATAGGTTTGTAAAGTTGAATGACTAGCATTGCTTCAATGCCAATCATTCAACACTGTCAATTTCATCCACGGTATATTCCTGGATTTTAACCTTAACATATAATGAATACAGATAGAATTAAAATATTAAACAAAAAGGGAAATGAATCGTCAACATCAATCGACTTTCCTAACCACCAGAAACCCAAACAATTTGTTCTGTTTGCCCATTGCTTTACCTGTACGAGCCAGCTTAATGCAGTAAGAAAATTGGGCAGGCCTTGAACAATAAGGGCATTGCTGTGGTCAGGTTTGATTTTACAGGCCTAGGAAAAAGTGGGGGAGACTTTGCCAATAGCCATTTTGAGGCCAATGTGGATGACTTAATGGTTGTCAACGATTATATCACCAAGCATTATCAAGCGCCTGCACTTCTCATTGGTCACTCCCTTGGCGGGGCAGCGGCAATAGTGGCCGCGTCTAAATTAGACAATATAAAAGGGGTGGTGACCATTGGAACTCCTGCAGATGTGCAGCATGTCACAAAACACTTTGCAGGGCAGGCAAAAAAACTGGCTAGTGGTGAAGAAACTGTAGTTCTGATTGGTGGCAGGGAATTTACCATTACTGGAGAATTTATTAATGGATTCGAAAAACATGATCTGCCGGCTACCATCGAAAATCTAAGAAAGCCAATTCTAATCATGCATTCCCCTGTAGATGAAATTGTATCGATCCACAATGCCCATGAAATCTATCAAAAAGCTAAACATCCGAAAAGTTTTGTCTCCCTAGACAATGCCAACCATCTTTTAACAAAAAGTGAAGATAGTATGTATGTGGGTGAGCTAATTGGTTCATGGGCTTCCAAATATATAGACCTAAAATCCTTTGACACCCCCAACCCCAACAAGCATCAATTGGTGGCCCATTTAAATTTAAAAGAAGATAATTTCACTACCTATATCAACACCCAAAATCATGGCATTATTGCCGATGAACCCAAAAGTGTGGGAGGGTTTGATTTTGGTATGTCACCATTTGAGTTGGTATCGGCAGGTTTGGCAGCCTGTACAGGAATGACCCTAAAACTGTATGCAGAACGTAAAAAATGGGATCTCCAAGAGGTTTATACCTATGTTAACCATAGTAAAGAAATGATTGAAGGCGAAAACAAAGATGTTTTTGCAAAGTCCATAGAGTTCGTTGGTAACCTGGACACGAAACAAAAAGAAAGGTTAAGGGTTATTGCAGCAAAATGCCCAGTACATAAAACTTTACAACAATCCTCCACAATAAAAACAGAAATAAAAGGGGAGCCAAATAATGAATAGGAGTAATGTTAAAAAAAATCGCACAAAAATTGCGGGAATTATGTTGAGCCTCTATAGGGTAAAGAGGAGTTACTCCTTTGGTTGAATTAAGAACAGTATCACATAAAAAATAAAATAAGGAGCAAAAATGGGAAAACTTAAAAAGGCCTATTTGGCCGGAGGTTGCTTTTGGGGCATGGAAGACCTTTTTCGAACCCAAAAAGGAATAAAAGATACAGAAGTAGGTTACCTAGGTGGAGAAAATAAAAACCCTACCTATAGAAATCATCCCGGTCATGCCGAAGGTATAGAGATCACTTATGATTCTGAGGAAACTTCATTCACTGCACTGTTGGATTATTTCTTTCGGATCCACAATCCTACCACACTAGATCGGCAAGGAAATGATATGGGCTCGAGTTATCGATCAGCTATTTTTTTCCAAAACGAAGCAGAGAAAAACGATGCTGAAGAAATGATAAAAATTGTCAACGCTTCCAAAAAATGGGATGCTAAGGTTGTTACAAGCCTAGAGCCTTTTGAAGAATTTTGGCCGGCAGAACCGGAGCACCAAGATTACTTACTGAGGTATCCCAATGGATATACTTGTCATTTTGAAAGGTTTGAGGAAAGTTATTTGAAATAAACAATTCATAAAAGACCTGCTAAATTAATTTTGGCAGGTCTTTTCTTTTGTATCTAAGGTAAACCTGATCTTGCTTAGAGCAATTAATAAAAGTTGGGTAACTTTATAAACCTGAGACAACAATTTCACTGGAGAAAGTACATTTTCTGAATAATCTCGAACCTTCCTTTTTAGTTTGAATTCATGATTGATTAAAACAGGCCCTATAAGCCTTTTGAATCAATTAATTTTTGTCTCCCTTGTCAAGTTTTACATTAAATTGGGGAACTTGATAATCTTTGGGAAGGTATTCTGCCGGAATTGTGCTCATGTTGCCATCTCTTGCCGCCCTATAATGTGGGGATAAAATCTCTATATCACTTTCATTACATGCATCCTGGATATTTTGATGCAAACTAGAGTAAATTAGTGCTTGTTTACTCGCCTCTCGGGTATAAGCATTGATTTGATAAGCCACATAAAAATCCTCCAAACTCGTCTGTAAAACAAAGGGTTTGGGGTCATCCATAATCATGTCTGTTCTATTGGCTGCCTCTATTAATACTTGATGGACCTTGGGCCAAGGGACATCATAGCCAATAGTAACCGTGGTATGAACCACCAGGCCTTTATCCTTTGCCTCTATGCTATAATTTGTGGTGTTTTCTGTAAGTACCGATGAATTGGGAATAGTGATCACTTCATTCTTAATTGTTCGCACGCGGGTGACGAGAAGGGTTTTCTCTATGATATCTCCGGTCACATTGTCAATTTTAATACGGTCCCCAATTTTAAACGGTCGCATGTATGTAATCACCAAGCCAGCTACCATATTGGCTATGGCTGATGATGAACCCAGTGAAAATAAAACGCCTACAAAAACAGATACACCCTTAAAAATATCTGAATCCGAGCCCGGTAAATGAGGGAAAATTAAGATAAACATAAATGCATATAGCAAAAATTGCACGATGCTAAATGTAGGCATGGCCCAATCGGAATGGAAGCCGGACAACACCAGCTTCTCAGCCTCTATTTCTTTAAAGATATATTTCACAAACTTGATCACATATTTCATTACATAATAGGTCACCAGAATTGTGAAAAGATTGGGCAGATAATTCCAGATGGATAACAATAAACTTCTAAATGGAGCCCAAATGAGGTAAAAGAGGGTATTGGCCCAATCGCGTGAAAAAGGAAAAATACTGAAAATGATGGGCAGGGTAATGTAAAGCAAAAGAAAATACACAAACCATTTCAAGAACTTTATCAAAAAATACAGCATTTGGGTTTCTTGATCCACACTCAAGAAGGTGTAGTCCTTATAGGACAAATCCTTTAGCAATTTATCTTTTTTGTTCTCAAACTTTAAAAGAAGCTTGTCATAGCCTTTTGAAATCAAGCCTATAGCAAACCAAGCAATCGTTACCACCAAGATTACCAAACCAACCCTCGACAATAACTTTAGCCAACTGTTTTCCTCCCTGGCCTCCTCAATGGCCCCCTTTATAATTTGCAAGGAATTTTCAGCCAGTTCTTCTTTTGATTTCCCGGACCATAGGGCATCGTTTTCTGAAATACTGGCTATAATTAAATCTTTATAAATAAGGTCATAAGTATCTTCTACTTTAGATATTTGAATGGAATCATCAATTAAAAAATCATCCTCATAAAGCTGCTTGATTTTATTGGATACACTAATGGCCCTCTCCCTCGGAGAAACAGCTCCCATCTTGGAATAAATTAAAAAAAGCGTATCCTTCTTAACCCCTAAAACAGGGTAACCCTTGGCAGTAGCTCTTAAAGAATCAATTTGAGCGATCTTATCGGAAAGTCGTTTTTTTTCATTCTCTTTGATCGCTTCCAGCTGTTGGATCAAATCAATTTTTTGAAGGTTATCAGTGGTTTTAAGTTCCAAGAGCTGTGCCTCAAGCGTAGCCTTTTTAAGGGAGTCTACCTTTCTTTCCAGTTCTACTACAGCCAACTTCCTGTTAAATTCCTCCATGGCCGCATTGTCAATTGAGTCCTTGTTTTGTAACAAAGTATCAAACTCTAAGTCTTGGCCAAGGGCGCTAAACACTAAAACGCTATGGAAAAATAGTGATAATATAAATTGAGATAACTTCCCCATTGTTGTAATTATAAGCCATAAATATAGTGAAAGTCGGTGTAATTCAAACCTTTATTTTCACAAGCAAAAAACAACTTTTAACTCTTTGACTGACTGTATTTTACAAACAATATAGAAGGTCAAAATTTCGAGTATCCAATTATCTTTTGGTTATCAAAAGAATATGGATTAACTTTTGATGGATCATAAAGCAAGGCTTCTTTTCAGGAAGTAATCTCGGAAATAAGCTTACTTAAAATGAAAATGTTATGCCAAGGCCTCAATCAAAAGACGAACTCATCTTTTTAAGTCAAAAGAACTTTGACAAGCTTATGGATGAAGTAAATGCTTATCCTGATGAAAAAAGGACGCTAACTTTTCCACCTCCTACTTTGAATAGAAATATTAAAGACGTCTTGGCCCATCTTCACCGGTGGCACCTAATGATGCTGGAATGGTACAGGGTAGGAATGAAAGGGCAGCAGCCTAATATACCGGCCAAGGGCTATACTTGGAAAACCCTTCCCGAACTCAACCGAAAAATTCAGGAAGAAAATAAAACCCTTCTCTTAGAAGAAGCCATTGATTTGGTACGTGGTTCTCATAAAAAGATTCATATAATCATGGACCAACATACCAATGAGGAACTATTTGAAAAAAAACGGTACAAATGGACAGGCAGTACTTCGCTGGGTGCGTATCTTATTTCCAATACTTCCAGTCATTACGACTGGGCATCAAAACTTATAAAAAAATCCTTAAAAAATTTATGAAATTCGGCTACACAATATTCTACGTAAAAGATGTCCAAAAAACACTGGGACTCTATGAAAAAGCATTTGGTTTCAAAATAAAATTCAAAACTCCTGAAAACGATTACGGAGAACTGGTTTCCGGGGAAACAACCTTGTCCTTTGCTTCCCAAGAATTAGGAAAAGCAAATTTTGGCAGTAATTTTCAACCGGAGTCCATAAAGGAAAAATCCTTTACAATGGAGATTGCTTTTGTCACTGAAAATATCTCTGAGGATTTTAATAAAGCCATTGCAGCAGGTGCTGTGTTATACAAGGGAATCGAAGAAAAGCCATGGGGACAAAAGGTAGGTTACTTAAAGGACCATAATGGAATTATAATCGAGATTTGCACACCTATTGCCGGTCAGTAATTATTAGAAAAATATAAATTCAAATTAATTAACAATCAATGGACTTATTCCTCAGGTACAGGGTCAGGCGCTAGCTCATAACAACCGATGGTTGGAAAGCTTCGTACCTCATTCCCCTCCAAATCATAGGCTAAATTGATTGTTGGAGAAGCAGCTCCAACCAAAGGTGAGCCATGAGCGGG
>NZ_CAXBOC010000054.1:0-16519 GCF_963976465.1 uncultured Cyclobacterium sp.
AAGCAGGTACCGGATTGATCAATGACAGGTGGGCTGTGGATGCACGACTTTCGCAGGTAACATCTGATGGGTATATAGACAGGGCTTTTTCTAACCTCAAATCCTATTTTGTTTCCGGAGGATATTACGGAGACAAGCATGTGGTCAAAGTGAATATCTTTGCCGGTGCAGAAAAAACCTACCAAGCTTGGAATGGGGTTCCGGAAAATTTGCTGGCTACCAACCGAACTTACAATGGGTATACCTACGATAACGAAACAGACAATTACCAGCAAAATCATTATCAGTTCATTTATGCCGGAACACTATCTGACAACTTAAAAGCGAATTTTGCTTTGCATTATACTGCCGGACAGGGTTATTATGAGCAGTTTAAAGAAGATGATGAACTAGAGGATTATGGAATTGAGCCTATACAGATAGGAGATCAAGCAATCAATAGTACGGATATTATCCGAAGGAGATGGCTAGACAATGACTTCTATGGTGCTGTTTTCTCTTTAAATTATGTTTCATCCAATGGAAGGTTGGATGCCATTCTAGGTGGAGGAGCCAATCGCTATGATGGAGACCACTTTGGTGAAATCATTTGGATGGACATTGCAGGAAGCACCAATATTCGCGACAAGTATTATAACAATGTAGCGGTAAAAGATGATCGGAATATTTACACAAAAGCCACCTACGAGGTAAGGGAAAGACTTTACCTATTTGGTGACCTTCAAGTAAGAGGGATTGACTACTCTTTTAATGGAAAGAATAATGACCAAAGAGATGTTAGTGGACAGCAATCTTACACTTTTTTCAATCCTAAGTTTGGGCTTTCTTACGAAAGTGGAAATGGAAAAACTTTATATGCCTCCTATGCAGTGGCCAATAGAGAACCTGTAAGAAGTGATTTTACTGATTCTCCCATTTCTGAAATCCCAAGGCCCGAAAAACTAAATAATGTGGAGGCCGGAATTAGAGTCAAACAATCTAATTTTCAGTACAATGCCAATTTTTATTATATGGGCTATAAAGATCAGTTGGTGTTGACTGGTCAGCTAAATGATGTGGGGGCTTATATTAGAGAAAATGTGGCCAGTAGCTATAGGGCGGGCATAGAACTTGATGCAGCAGTGATGCTCTCTCCCCAATGGACCTTAGGCGGTAATGTTGCTTTTAGTCGGAATAAAATTGATAGCTATACGGAATACAGTGATGTGTACGACGAAAACTGGGACTTTACCGGTCAGGAAAGCATCACCTATACCAATACAGACATAGCCTTTTCTCCGGATGTAGTGGGGAGTGCCATTATTGATTTCAAGCCTATAAAAAATCTTGAATTGAGCCTGCTCAATAAATATGTAGGCCAGCAATTTCTGGACAATGCCCAGCAAGAGGATAGAAGTCTTGATGCTTATTGGACCACCGACTTTAGGTTCGTTTATTCTTGGAAACCGGGATTTGTAAAAGAAGTGGTATTCTCAGGTAAAGTCAACAATGTATTCGATAAACTTTACGAACCCAACGGCTACACCTTTGGCTATTTCGTCCCCAACAGTGAAGGACAGGGGATGCAAAGAGTAGCTGAGAACTATTACTACCCAATGGCAGGCACCAACTTTATGGCAGGGATATCCATCCGCTTTTAAATGATAAGGAAATAGTAATTTTATAGGAATCTCTCCTTGGTTTAGACCGGGGGGAGATTTTATTTTATAGGTGCTCCATGCGTTTGGAGAATAAGTTTTTTGGCAAGAAAAGGCGACTTTTTGAGCACATTTACTGCTAATTTGGAGACCAGAGGGGCACCAAAAAGCCGCTGAACAGCCCTGCCGGTGCGCAAGCGACTGTAGAAAAAATAATTCCAAGCCTTAGTATATTCCTCCTGAACGGCTTTGAGGTTCTTGTGTTTTAGAATAGCATTGGCTGCCAGTTTTCCGCTGTGAATGGCAATGGCCATACCATTGCCACACAAAGGAGTGATCATACCGGCTGCATCACCTATCATAATCACCTGGTTTTCTACCGGAGATTTGGTGGCAAAACTGATCTCATTGATAACTTCGGGTTTCTCCCAGAGAAATTCTGCACCTTCATAGATTGCTTTGATATGTGGGTTTTTAAACAAATATTGTTGTTCCATGGCAGGGATATTTCCTGCCGCTTTTAATTGGGTCCTGCTCCCAAGATAACATAGGTTAAAATGTCCATTCTCCACGCGATTGATGCCCAGATAGCCTCCCTCATAATTGTGCAGAGCAACAATATGGTCTGCTTGGGTTATTTTGATATGGTGTTTGATACCTATATAAGGGCTCCGCTGTTTTAAATAAGGTCGCTTGAGGTACTTGTCTATCTTGGATCTTTTGCCATATGCTGCCAAAACAATTGGAGAAACCAACCGTTCACCATGATTGGTACTAAGGTCGAAGAGCTTTTTTTTGGCAATATAATCTATAGTGGCTATTTGTGTCTTTAATAGAAACTTTACGCCTACTTCCTGGCATTTTTGGTAAAGGAAATGGTCAAAGTTGTATCTGCTAATGCCAAAACCTCCCAAGTCCAGCGGAACTTCTGCCAAAGCGCCATTGACTGCACTTAACCTAAAAGTATTGATCTCTGCAGGGTTAAAGCAGGATGGAAATAAATTTTCCTTGATTAAAAAATCCCTTACTTCGTTGGAGATATATTCCCCGCAAACCCTATGAAAGGGGTAGCTCTTTTTTTCAATGAGAAGGACCTCTTTACCATGCTTTGCCAAAAGGTAAGCCGCAATTAATCCGGAAAGCCCTCCGCCTATGATTGTAATTTGGTTTTGGTTCATCTGTTTTATTAACAACTTGAATGCGTAATGGTTTGTAACTATTACTGAAGCATGTGCCGGAATACAAATTAAAATTTTAATTTTACTTTCTATTATTCCTAACTTAATTAAATAACCCAATATGTTGAAGTCAAAGGTAAGCCTTTTGATTTTGCTGCTAGTCGGATTTGGGCTAAATCTCATTTCACCGGATTTGGCAGAGGCGCAGCGAAGAAAGAAAAAAAAGGACAAGCAAGAAGAAAAAGATACCGAAAAGAAACCTGCAAAACCTAAAGATGGATTAAAATCTTATGGTGAAATAATTAAAGACAGTACCCAAAGCAAAGCAGGGCTTTTTACTGTTCATAAGGTGGAAGAGAAATACTATTATGAAATCCCTGAAGAAATGCTCGGTAGGGAAATGCTTATGGTTACCACCATCGCAAAGACGGCCAATGGTATAGGCTATGGTGGAGAGCGCACCAATACCCAAATGCTCAAATGGGAAAAGAAAGACAAGAATATCTTATTGAAGGTGGTTTCTTATGCCAATACTGCTGCGGACTCGCTTCCGATTTATCAAGCGGTAAAAAACTCCAACCTGGAACCTATTTTATACCGATTTGATATAGAGGCCAAAGGCAAAAATGAAAAAGGTTGGTTGATTGAAGTGTCAGACCTATTCTCCAAAGATATACATGCTCTTGGTTTGCAACAAAGGCGCAGAAAAAGCTACAAAGTGACGCGGCTAGACACGGACAGGTCCTATATAGAAAGGATCAGTCCTTATCCCACCAATATTGAAGCCCGATATGTGTTAACTTATGCAGCCTCTGCTCCACCTTCCAATGCTTCAACAGGGCTCATTACAGTGGAAATGAACAGCAGCATGGTCTTGCTCCCGGAAGAACCCATGAAGCAAAGACTCGCTGACCGAAGGGTAGGCTGGTTCAATACGAGGGTAACAGATTATGGCCTGGACGCCCATAAAGCAAGTCAACGCATCTACCTGGATCGATGGAGACTCGAAGTAAAAGAGGAGGACATGGAAAAGTTTAAGGCCGGAGAACTGGTGGAGCCTAAAAAGCAAATTGTCTATTATATAGATCCGGCTACTCCTTCACAATGGGTTCCCTATTTGATTGCAGGTGTGGAAGATTGGAATGCAGCTTTTGAAGAAGCCGGTTTTAAAAATGCCATTACAGCCAAAGAAGCACCTAGCCCGGAAGAGGATCCCGATTGGAATCCGGAAGATGCCAGGTATTCGGTGATCAGGTATTTTGCTTCAAATATTCAAAATGCCTATGGTCCCCATGTTTCAGATCCACGATCGGGAGAAATTATTGAATCTGATATAGGCTGGTACCACAATGTTATGAACCTGTTACGCAATTGGTTCTTTGTGCAAACAGCAGCAATCAACCCTGACTCCAGGGCGGTACAATTTGACGATGAAGTGATGGGAAGGTTAATTCGATTTGTTTCATCTCATGAAGTGGGACATACCCTTGGCTTGCCACATAACTTTGCTTCATCTTTTGCTTATCCTGTAGATTCTTTGCGCTCTGCTACCTTTACCGCTAAGTATGGAACAGCTCCTTCACTTATGGATTATGCACGTTTCAACTATATTGCCCAGCCGGAAGACGAAGGGGTGCATTTGTTCCCTGAGGTAGGGCCTTATGATAAATTTGCCATCTCCTGGGGCTATAGGCCTCTTCCAGATGCTGCAACGCCGGAAGATGAACAAGAGATCCTTGACCAATGGATCTTGGCAAAAAAAGGTGACCCCATTTACCGCTATGGAAGGCAAGGTAATCCTTATGATCCCAGTGCGCAAAGTGAAGACTTGGGCAATGATGCGATGAAGGCCTCCTATTATGGGATTCAAAATCTTAAACGCATCCTTCCTAACCTTATCGAATGGACGGTAGAATTGGATAAACCTTTTAAAGATTATGATGACCTGAAGGAGTTATATGGCCAAGTGTTAACGCAGTACAACCGATATATGGGACATGTAAGAACAAATATTGGAGGAGTTTATGAAATTTATAAAGCCATAGGCCAAAATGAACCCGTTTATACTCATGTGGATAAAGCCAAGCAGAAGGAAGCTATGGCTTTTATTCAAGAGGAGTTGTTTTTGACTCAGGATTGGTTGACGGATGACAATATAACCGGTAGAATTCAAGATTTTGGAGTTTTGGATAGAATAAGAAAATTGCAGGTGGGTACACTCAATGGGATTTTGGACTGGGGCCGCCTTGGAAGAATTATTGAGAATGAAGCCATGAATGGTGCTGAGGCTTATGGTTTGTTGGAAATGATGACGGATTTAAGGAAAGGAATATGGGCGGAATTGCCTGAAGGGAAATCCATTGATGTGAATCGAAGAAGCCTGCAAAAGGCACATTTGGAGAAACTTGAAGCGTTGATGACCAAGGATGCAAGTGGTCGATCTGCCTCTACTCTGAATGCATCGCAATCAGACATACCCTCAGTGGCTCGCGCTTCATTAAATGTAATCCAAAGGGAGATCAAAAGGGCTATTCCAAGAACCTCAGATTCTATGAGTAAAATTCATTTGGAGGATTGTCTTGAGAGAGTAAATAAAATATTAGATCCATCTTAAGGATCTATTCCAACCCATTTAATAAAAAAGCCATGAGACTATATCTCATGGCTTTTTTTGAATTTATTTGTTCCAAATATCCCAAGCAGCTTCTGCCTGAAGGTGGAGCATTTCTATTCCATTTTTTGTTTTCGCTCCCATTTTAGCTGCGGCTTTCATCATGGCCGTTTCCGTAGGATTATAAACCAGGTCATAGTACCAATTATTGGCTGTTAGCTGATCTACCGGCAAGTCCGGCATGGCTGAGGTATTGGGATAAGTACCCAAAGGGGTGCTGTTTATGATCAGCGGATACTCTTGGAGTAAATCCGGAGAAGCCATGATGTCCTTGTAGCTAATGGTGTTTTTGGTAGAGGCATCAGGGTTTCTAGAGACTTTTAAATAGGGGATTTCCAGATCCTTCAAGGCCTGGCAAACAGCCTTGGATGCACCACCTGTTCCCAATACCAGAGCTTGGAGTTTTTCCTGTCCCAGCCAGTTGGTCAGGGAGGTTTTGAAACCATAATAATCGGTGTTGTATCCGATTAGCCCTTTCTCTGTTAGTTTGATACAATTGACAGCACCGATGGCTTTACAGGCAGGTTCTAAATTATCCAGAAAGGGGATTACCTGCTCTTTGTAAGGTATGGTCACATTAAGTCCTATCAAACCTTCTTGCGAGGAAATGATTTCCGGCAGGTCTTGGATGCTTGGGATTTCATACAAATCATACCTGCAATCTGTGGTTCCTTCTCTATCGAATTTGTCAGAGAAATACTTTTTTGAAAAGGAATGGGTCAGAGGATAACCTATTAAACCGTATTTTTTCATTCTTTCCTAAAATTATAAGCCAACCTTTCAAGTCCGACCACCAAGACCACACCAATCAAAAATGCCAAAATAGCGATCAAAAAGGCAGGTTCCTGCCCTGTTTCGGCTAGATATACATGGGGCAATATATTCTCTGTCAACAATGGCTTTTGAGCCCCGGAACTTGACACCCTATAGGTTAGGATTTTTTTCCATGGCCAAATCTTATTGATAGAGCCAATCATAAAGCCTGACAAGAAAGACAAGGTTAGGGCATGGTAGTTTTTCAAAAACCAAGAAATCACCCGGCTAAACAGCAATAAGCCGGTGATACATCCTAAAGCAAAGACACCCAGGATCACAATATCCCTTTCATTGACAGCGTGTAGGATGAATTCATATTTTCCTAAGATTAGCAAGAGGAAACTACCTGAAATTCCTGGAAGTATCATGGCGCAGATGGCAATGGCTCCGGCAGTGAAAGTAAACCAAATGTTATTAGGTGAAGAAATCATTGGAAGCTCAGTGATGAAATAGGCAATGAGCGCTCCGATAGGAAACATCAAAATGGCAACAATGGTCCATCGTTTGATATCACGAAGAATAATTATGGCACTAATGAGTATTAACCCACAGAAAAATGACCACAAGGGAATGGGGTATTTGTCAATCAGAAAAGTTATCACTTTTGAGAAAGCAAAAATACTGGTTAAGATTCCTGAAAATAAGGTCAGTAGGAAACCAGCATTTACATGTTTCCAGAAAGCCACAACCTCAAACTTTGCCAATAACTTTATGGCGGTGAGGTCAAAGGAATTGATGCTCGCCAGTAGTTCTTCATAGATCTTCGTAACCAGTGCTATTGAACCACCGGAAACCCCGGGGACAATATCGGCACTTCCCATACCCATGCCTTTTAAGAAAAGGAATGCCTTCTCACGAAACTTATTCATTGATTGGACTTTTAATAATGAGATTAAAAATTATTTGTTCAAAAAGAAATCGAAAGTATCTCCTCTTAGTCCTAGTCTTAGCGTTTCCAACGGAATGATTTCATTGGGGGCAATATTTCCTAAATTCACATTGGTACCCAATAGTTTGATAAACCAAACTTGTTGTTCCTTCTGTGGTGCTTCCCAAATGATTCTTTCTTCCGGAACTTGGGTCAAAATTTCTTCTACCAAACCTTGCCTTACTTCTCCTGAATCTCTGAAAAGCCCTACGGTACCTCCTTCTCTGGCTTCACCTATAACCTTCCAAGCACCGGCACTAAGTTCTTTTTGCATTTGATCAATCCATTTATAAGGAGGAATGATTTTGGCGGCATCTTTGGACCCCACTTCTGAAAGCACGGTTACATCCTTTGCAAGGGTTTGAATGTACTCACATTTAGTGTCATGGTCCAAGGTAATGGAGCCATCAGAAACTTCTACAAAAGAAAGTTGGTACTTGTCCAGTAGTCGCCTGTAGTCTTCAAATTGATCCCTAATGATAAAAGCTTCGAATAAGGTGCCTCCAAAATAAACAGGAATGCCGGCAGCCCGGTAAATATCAATTTTTTCTTTTAGTTTGGTAGTGACATAAGAAGTGGCCCAGCCTAATTTAACGATGTCTACGTAATCTCCGTTAGCTTCTATGAAGTCTTCCACTTCTCTTAGACTTAAACCCTTGTCCATAGCCATGGTAAATCCCGAATTTCTAGGCTTCTGTGTTCTGGATGGGATGCTGTTCAGGATGTAATTCATTCAATATGATTTTGATATAATAGATAAAAAAGAGTCTTATTCATTAAAACCCTCTCTATACTGATTGATTATTTTATAGATTGCTTTCTGTTGTTCCAGTTCAGGCATCAACTCATATAGCAACTTATGTTTTTCAAAGTCCAAAGTTAATGCATTTTCCAAAATTGAAAAGGCTTCTTTGTATTTACCTGTCTTAATCATATACACTACCAGTCGATAATAAAGGCTTGCCTCCTCAGGTAACTCTTCCAAGCCTTCCATAATCACATCTTCCGCCTCCTCAAATCTGTTTTGATCAAAATAGATCAAGGAAAGGTTGATATAGGTTTCTAAAATGCCTGGTTCCAGATTAATGGCTTCCTCATAGGCTTCAGAACTTGACTGAAGGTTGCCCAGTTGATATTCTGCATCAGCCAGCCCCACCCAGTAGTTGGCGTTTTCTGCAGTTAATTTGATGGCTTTTTTGAAATAATGTATGGCTTCAAAATATTTTTTCTTTTTGACCATGCACATTCCAAGCCCAAACCAGGCATCGTCATATTCTGAATCCAGTTTTGCGGATTTTTTGAAATACTTGAAAGCCATGTCTATTTGATCCAGCTTTTCATATGAAGCCGCAAGGTAACAGCAATTTTCAGCATTGCTTCCTTCACAATTGATTGTATTTAAATAGGCTTCCAAGGCCTTTTTATACTGATTGGTATTCATCAGGGCATTGCCAAGATTGAAATACGCAGATGAAAAGGTGTCATCGATCAATAAAGCATATTCATAGGCATCAATGGCCTCCTCAAACTTACCCAAGCGATTATAAACCACGCCAAGGTTATACCATGCATTGGCATTGTAAGGGTCTTGATCGATAAATTCTTGGTAGAAATTGAGGATTTCGTCAAATGAACCTTCCTCATCAGTTAGCATGGCCAGCTGAAACAAGGCATCTTCATGATTGATTTTAAGCTTTACAGCTTCCTTAAGGCATTCAATGGCCTCCCTGTTTTTATTTTCTATCCTGTAAAAATTCCCCAAAAGGTAAAACACCTCAGCCTTGTCTTCAGCCAAGGGGATAAAATTTTGAAGTAGTTGAATGGCATCTGAATTCTGATCCAATATGGACATGGCATTGGCCAATGTCAGCACAATGTCTTCGTTGTTGGGTGAAATATTGTTTAGATTTTCAAGAATCTCTAAACCTTCTTCAACCTCATCGAGAAATATATGCGATTGAGCCATTAACAATTTTATTTCAATTGAAAATGGAAACTTAGACAAAGCCCATTCGCTGGTTTTTAACGCTTTTCTGTATTTAAAATGGTCATGGTAATATCTAATGATATCTTCTAATTCTTCTTCTCCGAAAAACAAATTTAAGTTAGCGCTAAGTGAGTCTTCAAACCTCTTAACCAACTCTTTCTCTTGATCTGAATGATTATCAAAATCTTCTGTCATAGGTTTGATGTAATTTTTAAACTTAATGTACCAATTTTATTCTTGAGATGACCTAAACCATTCAAGTTTTTATGATTAATTAACGGCTTTGTATGTATGTCAATTAACCGATATCGCCCATTTAAAGGTGTCCGTTAAAGGGGTATAGGTATATTTTGTAATCGAATTAATTTTATTGTTATCATACCTGATTTTGCTTTGAGCAGATTTGATCGTCTGAGGCGTAACAGGTATTTTATTTTTAGCAAAATAATTATAGAGCATGGACCAGTTGATTATCATCTTGGCCATCCAATTATTCAAAGGTTTTTTGGGTGGAGTTAATTTAAATTCTTTGGCCATTTCTTTGAAAAACGTTTCATAAGGTATGGCTTCTTTATTGATGATGTACCGTTGTCCCCAAGGTCCGGAATCGATCATGGAATTGATCTGGGAAACCGCGTCTCTGATATCTATATAGTTTATGTCACCAATTGGGAAATACCGGTTTCCTTCCAGTACATATCTGTAAATTTGACTGGAACTTCTTTCATCACCAATCTTTGCCAATAAGATGGAAGGATTGAAGACCATTACCTCAAGCCCCTCTTGTGCCCCTCGCCAAACTTCTAGTTCTGCGAGATGCTTAGAAATGGCATAGGGAGTATTTAGATGGGAGTTTACCCATTTCTGATTTTCATTGATAAGGGGAACAGCATCTCTCCCAAGTGCGGCAACAGAACTTATAAAAACCAATTTTTTGCAGCTTGAAGACAGCATGGCATTAACCATGCAGGCTGTACCTTGGGTGTTGGTCTCCAGTAAGGCCTCTTTTTTGGATTCATCAAATGAGACCATGCCGGCAGCATGGATCACTAGATCCTGATCGTTGCAGGCTTCGATAAGCAATTCAACATCTGTTATCTCACCTTCATACCAGTTGATTTGAGAAGCGAGATTTCCCAGAAGATCTGTGCTGCTATTTTGCCTTTTGAGCCCGGAAATTTGAGCTTTACCGGCATAACTTTTTGCCAGATAGCTTCCCAATAACCCGGTAATGCCGGTAATCAATATTTTTTTCACACGCAATAATGCTTACAGGTTATTATAATTCTTTATTCCACAAATCCATTTCCTGTAATTTATCATAGTATTTGCTATGGGGTAATCTTTCCATGGCATTGAGGTACTTTTCATTGTGGCAGTCTGTTCCTACCAATTTCACCAAGTTTCGATCTATTAATTTCTCGGCAAATTTTTTGACGCCTTTAGAGTAATAACCTGTCAGTGAAAGTAAATTAAGCTGAAAAGGGATGCTTCTATCTATCAACGCATCGAGTGTTTCCACCTCCTGATGTAAATAAATGTATCGTTCAGGATGAGCGAATACCGGTTGGTAGCCCAACATTTCCATTTTAAAGAAAGTATCCAAAAGAATATGAGGCTTGCTCATAAACCCTGTTTCTACCAGGACCATTTTGTTGCTCCCAAAAGAGAGAATAGGTTCTTTGTTTTCAATCTTTTCATAGAAAACTTCATCCAGATAATATTCAGCTGCAGCATCCAATTCAATGTCAATTTCAGCTTCCTTTACAGCCAATCTAAGTTTTTCTAATCCGGCCCCTATGATTTCAGGCGTGTTTTTAAAAAACTCGCTCATGATATGTGGGGTGATGATTAATTTTTTTAGCCCGTAACCCGAAAGCCTGCTGATCAGCTCAATGGATTCTTCCATGTTTTGTGAACCATCATCAATGCCCGGGATCAGATGACTGTGCATGTCAGCCCCTAGCCAGCTGAGGTCGAGCGGTTTATTTTTAGGTGATTGATTAAATTTTTTAAATAGTTTAATGATAGACATTAAAGTCCTCCTTTGCTTATTTCTGTAAATTTTTCAATATCAGGCCACAACTGGTCTTTTTCTGATAGCAGTGGTTCACCCACTCCCCAATCAATGCTTAACTGTTTATCATTCCAAATAATTCCACCTTCACTTTCTTTGTTGTAAAGGTTAGAACATTTATAGGTAAATACGGCGTCCTCCCATACGGCAAAACCATGTGCAAAGCCTTTAGGAACATACAACATGTTTTGAAGTTTTTCATCCAATACCACTGAATGGAATTTCCCATAGGTATCTGAGCCCTTTCTAAGGTCAACACAAACATCCAACACCTTGCCGCTAATAACCCTTACCAATTTTGCTTGTGCATGCTCGCCCTTTTGAAAGTGAAGACCGCGAACAATTCCGGCCTCTGAATAGGATTGATTGTCTTGGACCCAAGTGGTATTTAAACCCTTCTTTTCAAAACTATCCTGTCTGTAACTTTCTAAAAAATAACCCCTTGCATCTTTAAATACTTTTGGGTAGATTTCATATACATCTTTAATAGGTGTTTCCCTGATTTCCATACCTTTGGATTTATATCTCTAAAAACGTTGAAATTTGACAAATATGTTATGAAGATATATAAATTTGAAACGAATTTGTACAGTTGCGGTTTAAAGATTGAATCTTAAATGTGTTAATACCGGAAAAAGTCTAAAAATACTTAGATTTATTTTAACTGATAATGAATCTATTGGCAGGACAATATGTTATAATTTCCTGAGTTAAAAAGATTGAATTAAACTTTCTGAATGAGTAAACATAGTAGAAAATTAGCAAAATTAGTAGATACTTCTCCCAAAGAAGAAACCGCCATATTGGTAGCACTGATCCATCAAAATGAATCAGAAAAGTTGGTGCAGGAACATTTGGACGAACTGGCATTTTTGACGGAGACGCTTGGTGCCAAAGCCATACACCGGTTTACCCAAAGAATGGACAAACCGGATACAAGGTCTTTTGTAGGTACCGGTAAACTTGAGGAAATAAAAGCGTATATAGAATACTTTGATGTGGACATGGTCATTTTTGATGAAGACCTGAGCCCTTCACAAGTGAAAATTCTGGAAAATGAATTGAAGATTAAGGTTTATGACCGGTCCATGTTGATCTTGGATATCTTCCTCAACAGGGCTCAAACGGCCCAAGCCAAAACCCAGGTCGAATTGGCGAGGTTTCAGTACCTATTACCTAGGCTTACCCGAATGTGGACACACCTGGAGCGACAAAGAGGTGGTACCGCCACCCGTGGTGGAGCAGGTGAAAAGGAAATAGAAACGGATAAAAGGGATATTAGAAGGAAAATCGATATTCTGAAGGATAAGCTCAAGAAAATAGAGAAACAAGGCCAGACCCAACGAAAAGGTAGACAAGGAATTGTGAGGGTTGCCCTTGTGGGATACACCAATGTGGGTAAAAGTACCTTGATGAACCTTTTGACCAAGGAAAATATATTGGCGGAAAACAAACTTTTTGCGACGGTAGACTCCACGGTTAGAAAAGTTGTCCTAGAAAATATTCCTTTCCTGATATCCGATACGGTAGGTTTCATACGAAAGCTTCCTACGCACCTTATTGAGTCTTTTAAATCTACCTTGTCTGAGATAGAAGAGGCAGACCTATTGGTGCATGTTGTAGACATCGCCCATCCCGGATTTGAAGACCAAATAGCCGTGGTGAACCAAACCCTTAGAGAAATGGGGGCCGGAGATAAACCAATGATCATGGTTTTTAATAAAATTGATATAGCGCCTAAAATGCCTTCTGAAGAGGAACTGATGGAAATGTCTGAATTTGAAGTGGAGGAGGCCAATTTTATCGATTTTGAAAAACTGAAAGTAAGTTATGCCAAAAAATCAGCGATTAACCCGGTTTTTATGGCCGCCGGCGATGGAACCAATATTGCTGAATTAAGGAAAACCATCATAGAGGAGGTGAAAAAGATTCATAAGAAAATGTATCCGCATTACCTTGAAGATGAAGTTGTGGATTTCTCTCAATATTCCGATGGGGATTAAATGATAATACCCATAAAGGGCTGAGTCCCGATTATACTTTTCCCTGAATTGGTTTAGCTTAATTCAGGGAAAAGTTTGGCTTTTTAAAATGAAAATAGGTGTAGGCCCACCTCCACCAATTTTTTCCAGGTCAAAGCCTTAAGCTAATTTATTATTTTTCGTTTGTAAATATTTTGTGGGCAAGGCCAGTTTTCCGTTTAAAATTTCAATCCAAATTTAATTATACGACACATTGAGGAGATTAGCAGCTTGGCTTGGGAAAGTTTTACTTGTCTTATGGGTCACTTCCCTGCTACTGGTCCTGGCACTAAAGGTTTTGCCTGTTTATTTTACACCCTTGATCGGAATTCGAACCATAAATCAGGTGTTCTCTGAAAAGAAAGTAGTGCTTAATAAAGACTGGGTGCCCATAGAAGAAATTTCTCCACACTTGTATTTGGCGGTAATTGCTTCCGAGGACCAGAAGTTTTTAAGCCATCATGGCTTTGATTGGGAAGCCTTGGAAAGTGCAATGGCTGATTATAAGACAGGTAAGCGTTTGAGAGGAGGGAGCACTATATCCAATCAAACCGCTAAAAATGTTTTCCTCTGGCCGGGAAGGAATTTTGTACGAAAAGGCTTGGAAGCTTATTTTACTGTGTTGATCGAATTGTTTTAGAGCAAGCAAAGGATTCTTGAAGTATACCTGAATGTAATAGAAATGGGGGATGGCCTATATGGAGCAGAGGCGGCCGCTCAAAGATATTTTAAGAAACCGGCCTCTAAACTTACCCGACAAGAAGCCACTTTGATTGCTGCGATTTTACCAAACCCCATCCGGTGGAGAGCCGATCGTCCCACGGCTTATATTAAGAAGAGACAAGGCTGGATATTGAGAAATATGAACAACCTGGGTGAAATAAAGCTAGAGCCATAAGAAGCTTGGTTATTTTCTTATGATACTCCTCAGGCGGGTAGTAAACCTTGGTTTGTCCTCCATGACATTCAGATCATCTTCTGAAATCCGTTTCACGCTTTCGATGGTATAGAAAGCTTTTTCATCACTTTCTTTTAGCTTATTTATTAAACCCGGAAGCATTTCCCTCTTGATCACGGTAAACATTAAGATTACTTTTCCATACCTGCCTTCTGCACCTACAGAGGTAAATCTGTAACTTTTTTCTTTCATGTATTCAACCAATTGGGGTAGCGGTTCAGGCGTAATAATTCTAACTAACACCCTTCCCAGAGCCAATCGTTCTTCGATGACCATCCCCACATAGGTGCCTGTAGCGAAACCACCTGCATAAGCAATATAGGACATGGGATTGCTAATGTTTTGAAAAATTTGGCCTATGGCCAAGAGCCAAATAAAGGCCTCAAAAAAGCCAAGGATTGGAGCAATGGTTTTTTTACCATTGAGCACAAACATTATTCTCAGGGTGTTGATAGAAACATCCACCACCCTGGCAAAAAAGATCAATAATGGCATTACCAAGTAGTCGAAAACCGTTTCGGATATACCAAAAGACGCTATAAATTCCTGCATGAGATGAATGAAAATTTTGAAAGCGCAAAAGTAAGCAAAGTAAATCAGATTAAATAGCTTTCATAAAATCTAAACGATTGGTAACCAAAAAATTTGAACCGTTTTTTTGGGCAGGGGAATGTTTTCAAATACCAGCCTAATTTGCTTTGGAAAGCCGGCTTAAATTGTTTTATTCTTACCTGCTTGATACCCAAAAAAGGTAAATAATGTAGAGGCAATAATCATTAAGTAGATCAGTAGGTCCCAATCCTGCCACATATCAAATGCTACACCAAATAACATGGGGCCGAAAGCAGCCAGAAAATAGCCGGCTGACTGGGCCATGCCGGATAATGCTGAAGTATAGTTGTCCCCTTCTGTTCGAAGGGCAATAAGGGTATAGGCCAAACTGATGCTTGCACCCATACCAAGACCTATAAGTCCTATACTAAAAATGTTCAACCAAAGGATTGGAATAAACAAGCTGCTAAAGCCGGTGATGTATATTAGCCCTATGATGGTATTGAAAATGGATTGTTGCTGGTACCTGACTGCAATAAATGGGGCTACAAATGTGCCGGATAGCCCCACCACTTGCATCAGAGATGCAGTCAACCCTGCCTCAACGGGGGACAAGCCTCTGTCGATCATCATGTCAGGAAGCCAAGTAACAAGGGTAAAGAATAGAAAGGATTGTAAACCCATAAATAAGGTAACCTGCCAGGCCAATCTGGAGCGCCAAACTGATTTTCCTGTTTTTTCGGGTTTGACTTTTGGCTTGGGGCTGAGTTTTAGTTGTGGCCACCAGACGATCAAGGCAAGGAAAAGCAGAGAACTCCAGAATAACAGAGAGCCTCTCCAACCCCAGCCCAGATCAATGGCCAACGGGACGCTTAAAGCAGTGGCTATTGCGGCCATCAATGACATGCCTGTGCTGTACATCCCCGTCACAGCGCCTGTTTTCGTAGGCATTCGTGCTTTCACCAAGGGGATCAACAATACATTGCAAATTACGATACCTATGCCGGTGAGCGCTGTGCCTATAAATAAGGCATAAGGGCCTGCTGAGACCCTGATAATTGAACCTATTCCAAGCACAAGGAGGCCGAGAAAAATGGCTTTGGCTTTGCCAAAATAGTCTCCTATTGAGGCAGAGAAAAGGGAGAAAATGGCAAAACTAAGTAATGGTAAAGTGGTAAGAAAACCTGCCAAACCATTAGAAATTGACATTTCTTCTCTGATATAGGGGATTAATGGACCTACAGCCGTAATGGAGGGGCGTAGATTGAAAGAGACCAATAGAATCCCTAATACCAACCATTGGTTGCTAGTTTTGTTCTTTAAACGGCTTAAGGTATGGCTAAAAGTCATGAAAGGTCAACCGAAGTTAGGTCGCATAAGGTTCCGTGAAACGGGAAATATGCACTTGTTTTTGTTTATATTGGCTTACTAGTCGGGAAAGGTTGTTTTCAGGCCGGTTCCGAAGCGGAGCCGATGAAGTAGCCATACGTGCTCTTTACCCTCTGGCTTCGACTCCGCTCAGCCGCCGGGAACATGAATTGTCTATTTTACCTAGGATTCCCTAAGAGGTGGGGCAACTGATTGAAAATTTTAATAACTAAAACCTATGTCATAGCCGGAATAAGCTAGCCGGTTCCTGAGCGGAGCCGATGAAGTAGCCATACGTGCTCTTTACCCTCTGGCTTCGACTCCGC
>NZ_CAXBOC010000055.1:0-16430 GCF_963976465.1 uncultured Cyclobacterium sp.
CATACATTCCGGCCATTACAGCCAATAATACCTGTGCTGTACAGATATTGGAGGTAGCCCTTTCTCTTTTGATATGTTGCTCCCTCGTTTGCAAAGCCATTCGGTAAGCATTTTTACCGGATTTGTCTACGGATACGCCTATGATTCTTCCGGGGATCTGTCTTTTATAGGATTCTTTTGTTGCAAAAAATGCTGCATGAGGACCTCCAAACCCCATAGGAACACCAAATCGTTGGGTACTGCCTATAACCACATCTGCTCCCATTTCCCCTGGGGGCTTGAGTAAGGTAAGACTCAATAGATCAGTACTAAAAGCTGTACTTACATGGTTTTCCTTTGCAGCACTTACCAGGGATTCATAATTGACAACTTCTCCATCCGAGTTGGGGTATTGTATAAGCATGCCAAATAAATCCGGATCGCTCAGGTCAAGATCAGCTAAGGGGGCAATTTTTAATGTGATGCCAATTGGGGTAGCTCGAGTTTTTAATATCGCCTTGGTTTGCTCAAAAACCTTTTCGTCTACATAGAAAGTATTTGCCTTTTTCTTGTTCCTGGCTTTTGCTGCGCTCAACATGGTCATGGCCTCTGCAGCTGCTGTTCCTTCATCCAAAAGAGAGGCGTTGGCCAACTCCATTCCTGTCAACTCACTCACCATGGTTTGAAAATTTATCAAGGCCTCCAATCTCCCTTGCGCGATTTCGGCCTGATAAGGGGTATAAGCCGTATACCAGCCCGGGTTTTCAAGAATATTTCTCTGAATAACTCCCGGTACCAAAGTATCGTAATATCCCAAACCAATATAAGATTTAAAAATTTGGTTTTTACCAATGGTAGCTTTGAAAGATTTAAGAAATAGATTTTCAGAAAGAGGCTTGGGAAGTTGTAAAGGCTGCTTTAGTCGGATAGTGCTGGGGATGGTTTCATCAATTAAAGTATCCAAGGAATCTACTCCTATGGTGTTTAGCATTTCCTGAAGCTCATTTTCAGAGGGTGAAATATGTCTATTTCTAAATTTTTCGGATGAAGCGAGATTGATTTTCATAAAAAGATAAAATATGATTAATTTTGGCGCGGCCAATAGATCTTGAATCGATCCGCAAAGTTAAAAATATTAGCTGATTTAGGTCTTTTATTTATGCTTAAATTACTTCATATAAACCAGTTGAAATGGGAGATATTGGCAAAATCTACCTTAGCTATAAACTTAATTAACCAATATGAAAAATAAATCAACTTTAGTTGCATTATTTGTTTTTGTAGTTCTTTCAAATCCAATATTTGGACAGGAAGATCTCTCATTAAAATATGCATCAACAATTCAGTCAGGGGATTTAAAAAAGCACTTGACGTATTTAGCTTCCGATGAACTAAAAGGACGAGATACAGGGTCTGAGGGTCAGAAATTGGCAGCAGATTACTTGATAGATTTTTACAAAGCTAACGATCTCAAGGGGCCTGTAGATGGAAGTTATCTTCAGCCTTTTCAGTTGTCAAGTGTAAGCTGGAAAGAAGTCTCGTTAAAAATTGGCAAAACCAAATTAACATTAAATGAGGACTTTGTATTTGTGGGAGATGCAGATATGAAGAGGAAT
The DNA here is from genome assembly GCF_963976465.1 of uncultured Cyclobacterium sp. Lineage (NCBI taxonomy): Bacteria > Pseudomonadati > Bacteroidota > Cytophagia > Cytophagales > Cyclobacteriaceae > Cyclobacterium > uncultured Cyclobacterium sp. Next base: position 1,596 of record NZ_CAXBOC010000055.1, read on the forward strand.
AAAAAGACTGATTTGGTTTTTTTAGGTTTAGCTTCAGATGAGAACATTTCAAAAGTAAAAGTGGAAGGAAAAATGGTTGGCTTATGGGCCATCGGAAATAATGTTGGGCAAGCCATTAATAAAGTAATGGATGCAGGTGCAATTGGGGCTTTGATTGTAACCATGGAGGGACAAGCCAATTTTGACAGAATGGCCAATCGCTACAAAAGCTTGACAGGTAAGGGTAGGATGGGCTTTGATAAACCCACAGAGCAAAAGCCGGTGTTTATGGTTAGTTCAATCAAAATGGGAGAGCTTTTTGAAACACCAGTGGATGTGTTGAAAGAAGCGGCCAAAAATGATCCATCAGTAATTCCTTCTCAAAAAGCTGTTTTTAAGGTGGTGAAGCAAAAAGATTATGTTGATACTGAAAATGTAATGGCCTTCCTTGAGGGTACTGATAAAAAAGAAGAAGTTTTGGTGATTTCTTCTCACTACGATCATATCGGTGTAAGCAGCACAGGAGAAATAAACAATGGTGCGGACGATGATGGATCCGGAACAGTTTCTGTAATGGAAATTGCCGAAGCATTTGCTCAGGCTGCAAGAGATGGATACAGTCCAAGACGTAGTATTTTGTTTTTAAATGTTACAGGTGAAGAAAAAGGTTTGCTTGGCTCTGAGTACTATTCCGAAAACCCTGTGTTCCCTTTAGAAAATACGGTAAACAATATCAATATCGACATGGTGGGAAGGATTGATTATGAATACCAGGATGCCGAAAACCAAGATTATGTTTATGTGATAGGTTCTGAAATGCTGTCTTCCCAATTAAAAATCATCAATGAATACAATAATATAACCTATACCAATTTAATTTTAGATTATAGGTATGATGCAGAGGACGATCCCAATAGGTTTTACTACCGATCCGATCATTACAATTTTGCCAAGCACAATATTCCTGTAATATTCTTTTTTAATGGTGTTCATGATGATTACCATAGACCTACGGATACGGTAGATAAAATTGAATTTGATTTGATGGAGAAAAGAGCGAAACTGATTTTCCATACAGCTTGGGATTTGGCCAATCGTGAAAATAGAACTCCTGTGGACGGTACAAACAATCGTACAGATAGGTAGTATTGCTGTCAAAAATTGATTGATAAAGGGCTTAGGTTGCAATACCTAAGCCCTTTTTCGCTTACAAATAGGTATCCGTCTTATCAGTTTTCTTCACAAACTTTTATAGGACTCAAAAACTTTGATTATATTCATAAACTCTAATTGCAATCAATCCTAAAATGGCCATGAAAAAAATAGTATTCAGTCTTTTCGTTTTATTTTTAGCAAGTGAGTTAGAAGCCCAACAAATTCCCGATAAAGCCGCTCAGATTAAGGCTGCAGTCTTGGCTGCGCCTCAGGATTTTAGAAAAGGAGCCAAGGTGTACGGATATGATGCCAATGGAGATTGGACTGTGCTTAGGGAGGGTAACAATGAAATGATTTGTATTGCAGATAATCCCCAGACAGAGGGTTTCAGTGTTTCTTGTTACCATAAAGATTTAGAACCTTTTATGAAAAGAGGAAGAGCATTGAAAAAAGAAGGTAAAAACTTCAAGCAAATATTTGACACCCGTGAGAAAGAAGCCAAAAGTGGTAGTCTTAAAATGCCCGGTGAGCCTGCTTCCCTTTATGTGTTATCCGCAGATAAAGCCGATTATGATCCCATGAAAGGCAAAGTTGACAATACCTACCTCCGCTATGTGGTTTATATCCCATGGGCCACTAAGGAAAGTACGGGTTTGTCCACAAAACCTGATTTCCCAGGCATGCCATGGATAATGGATCCGGGTACACATCGGGCACATATCATGATTAGCCCTCCAAAAGATTAGGTGAGGATTGCAGGCTGAATTTACCGTCCCGAAAACAAGTCCGGGATTATTTCTTTATTTTATAAATTTTGTCTTTATCAGTCTTGGATAGGGGGAGGCAAGCTCCTTTGATTGACTGAGTTAATATTTTATTATTGGATGGAAGCTACCTTTAAAACCTGGAAAACAAGTAGAAACCTTTTTCTTACCTTACTTGAAAGTTATAAGCTCGATCAGTTAAACCAAATTCCGCAAGGGTTTAATAACAACCTGATTTGGAATATTGGTCATGTAATTGTAGCCCAACAAGGGCTTGTATACAAGGGGTCCGGATTGCCCACCCATCTGCCCGATGAGATGTTTGGAAGGTATGGTATAGGAACCAAGCCGGAAGTCCCAGTATCTGTGGACGAATATGAAGTGTTGAAAGCACTTCTAATGGATTTAATTCCGCAAACGGAATCCGACTTTTATAATGGTAAGTTTGTCACCTATCATGAAAGGACCATCAAAACAGGTTTTCACTTGAGCACTGTGGAAGATGCTTTAGTTTTTAATAATTTTCATGAAGGCCTACACATGGGTTATATAATGAGTATTCGAAAATTTATTTAGAGTAGATAGATTTGATCTGGCCTCAACTTGCTTAGATGCTGAGCATGAATCAGGAGATCAATTTCCTGTTTTTTGTTCAAAATTAAGACAAACGTCTTACAGGTTTACCAAGGCCAGTACTTTATTGATGGCTTCTTTGTTAACTTGGAGTGCAGCATCATCTTCCATGTCATTGAGAACCTGATTAAAAGGCTCTGTTCTAATGGGGCCATCATAACCAATGGCCACCAAGCCCTCCATAAAAGCTTTGAGATTGATAACGCCCGTTGACAAGGGGAGTTCTCGCTTTAAATCCACCTGAGTTTCTCTGCTAAAGCCCTTTCTAGCATCATTTATATCTACCACCACAATGTCCTCTGCCTTGAGTTGGAGGATGTCTTCTTTATTGTCATTTGCAGTATACCAATGGAATGAATCCAATACGAATCCCACGTTACTTTGACCGGTGGCCGCGATGAGTTCCTTCCCTTCTTTCATGGTGGATATAAAAGGATACTTGTTTTGATTCAGCAAAGGTCTAGTTCCAAGGTATTCCAGCCCCAGTCTAATGCCATAATCCTTCATGACACGGGCACATTCCCCCAAACGATAGGCGTGTTGATTCATGTTCTCATTATAGGTAAGGGAATTGTGAGAAGATATAATCCAGGTATTGATGCGGGTGGCTCCAAGTTTTTCCATCGTCTTACAAAATGGTGCTAACTTTTTGAAATCTTCAAGAAAACTGCGATTGTCCTTTCTGAAGGCTACAGGTAGATTTGTAGACCCAAAACCTATTTTATTTGCCTTCATTTTGTCCTTTAGGTCTGCCAATTGCCCCGGGGAATAATCCTGCTTGACCTCTTCTACAAAAGGACTTATGGTTTCATATCCATAGTTAATGGCATAATCCAGTGTTTGGACAAGGTTTGCCTTGACTCCGATAATGCCGGGGTTTAGGGCTATTTTAAATTTTCTTGCCGGATTAGTTTTGGCTTTTAAGCACCCGTTTCCCATGGTGCCTGCCGCCAATAAGGCAAGCGCTGAATTGCTAAGAAATTTTCTCCTTTCCATAATTGAATGAATACATTGACCTTGTTTCTAAGGTTAAAGTAATAAAAATACCATTGCTTTTTTGGATACCTACCTATTAATTCAGTCAATTCCCTTTAGGTTGTGATATTTAGGCTTTAAATAAATAGATAAATAAGAATAATTCTTTACTTTACCTAGCCAAAATAAACCGATAAAAAGATGAAAATTTTACGAATATTATTGCCCTTGTTTTTTGTTTCTTTCTCAGGCTTGTTGGCCCAAGAAAGCAGGGTGTTTGATGCCTTGACCTTGGATAGTAAAATCCTTGGTATGGAGAGGAAATTTGCTGTTTACCTGCCTCCGGGCTATGAGTATTCCCAAAGATCTTACCCTGTACTCTATTTGCTTCATGGTGCAGGAGACGATCAAACCGGCTGGGTTCAATTTGGGGAAGTACAACGAATAGCAGACAATGCCTTTGAAGATGGAACCGCCACACCAATGATTATTGTAATGCCGGATGCCAATACAGGGAAAAGAGGTTATTTCAATGATATCAAAAATGAATGGAGGTATGAAGATTTCTTCTTTGAAGAATTAATGCCCTATGTGGAGTCTCAATACAGGATCAAGCGTGTAAAGAAATATAGGGCGATTTCAGGCCTTTCTATGGGAGGAGGTGGAACTTATTTCTATGCCATGCATCGGCCGGATTTGTTTTCATCGGCTTGCCCTCTTAGTGCCTCATTAAGGAATACGGCATATGATGATTTTGTAAAAAGATATGAGGGCGACGTCAAGGATAAAGACCAATTGAAAGCTTATTACGACAAGCATCAGGCTTTAAGGCAACTGGAGCTTAATGATATGGAGAAAATTAAATCGGTAAAATGGTTTTTTGATTGTGGAGATGACGATTTTTTGTATGAAGGAAATAGTCTTGTGCATATTGCCATGAAGAAAATGGAAATCCCCCATGAATTTAGGATTCGTGATGGCGCGCATAATTGGACGTATTGGAGAGAATCACTTCCGAATGTCCTTGCCTTTGTTTCAGATACTTTTCATCAGAAGTAATTGAAATACATCCAATTTAGCACAAAAACAAATAGGTGAGCTTGCTCGCCTATTTGTTTTTGTGCTTGCTTTTTTTCTTCATTTGGTTTCTGTTCCGTTTGGCCTTGCTGTTTTTGTTGCCACGCTTCTCTTCTTTCTCCTTATAAGGTTTCGCATACCCCTTTTTTTCATGAAAAGCCCCTTTAAATTCAGGGTCATTGCCTCTTTTTTGTTTGTCGATCTCCCTTTCGTAATCCTGCTTTTCTTCAAAAGGGGTTTTGTGAATGGTGATTTCTTCAGGGATTTCCTGCTCGGGTACGAGCATTCTTATGATCGACTCTATTTTTTCAAAATGAAAAGCTTCGGCAGGGTTTATAAATGTAGCTGCTTTGCCTTCATTTTCCGCCCTCCCTGTTCTGCCGATTCGATGAACATAATCCTCATAAATCAAGGGTACATCAAAATTGATGACATGACTGACTAAACTTACATCTAAGCCTCTGGCTGCTACATCGGTTGCTACCAAAATTTTCACCTCTCCTTTTTTGAAATCATCCATACTGTTGATCCTTGTATTTTGGCCTTTATTGGCATGGATGACCCGTATACTTCCGGATTGATTTTTTTGAAGGTATTGATGGACCGTGTCAGCATTTTTACGAGACTTGGTAAAGATAATCCCTCTCTCAAAACCATCCTCGTTGACAAGTCTTAGCAATAGGTCTAGCTTTGTTCTGATATTGGGGACAAAATATTTTACCTGCTCGATGGTTTCGGCAGTAGTGGCTTGAGGAGCTACTTCTACACGTTCGGGGAATTCAAGAAATTCAAAAGAGAGATTTTCAACTCGTTGGCTAAAGGTAGCAGAAAACAGGAGGTTTTGTTTTTTGACAGGGATTACTTCCAGAATGTTTTTAATTTGTGGAAGGAAGCCCATGTCCAGCATTTTGTCAGCTTCATCCAAAACCATGGTTTTAATGTCTCTGGTATAGATTTCGCCTTTATGGTAAAGGTCGATGAATCTTCCGGGGGTAGCAATGATGATGTCTACTCCTTCCTGTAATTTTTCAATCTGTGGTTTTGGGCCCAATCCTCCGTAAAGGCAAACATATCTTAGGTCGGTATATTTACCAAAACCTACCACTGCTTCTTCTATCTGCATCACCAGTTCTCTGGTAGGGGCCATTATTAAAGCACGAGGGTGTTGGCCTTGTGCATATTTCACCTTAAACAATAAGGGCAAGACATAGGCTGCGGTTTTACCCGTTCCTGTTTGGGCGATGCCAAGAATATCGTGACCGGCCAATGCTAATGGAATGGCCTTTTCCTGTATAGGGGTAGGTTTTTCATAACCAATTTCCTTCACAGCATTTAAAAGTTGGTTATTCAGTTTAAAATTTTCGAAAGATGATAGCTGATCGGACATGATTTTATAAATTTAGGAAAATATTAAGAGGTGTTTCGACCCAAGCACCTACCATAAAAAACAAATGCTATGAAAAGAATACTAATCCGTGATGCAAATATAGTAAATGAAGGTAAGATTATACGTGGAGATGTATATATAAAGGAGGGCTTGATTTTTTCAGTGGGAGGAGATTTGTCAGGAAAAGAAGCGGATATAGTGATAGATGCCAAAGGAAAATACCTGTTGCCTGGTTTAATTGATGATCAGGTTCATTTCAGAGAGCCGGGGTTGACACATAAGGCAGAAATCTATACAGAAAGTAAAACGGCAGTAGCCGGAGGTGTGACTAGTTTTATGGAAATGCCAAACACCATCCCTCAAAGTACCACACATGAGCTATTGGAGGAGAAGTATGCCATTGGTGCGGCCAAGTCCCTAGCAAATTACTCTTTTTATTTAGGGGCAACCAATGATAATATTGAGACCATTAAAAGCGTAGATGTAAAAAATGTTTGTGGAGTAAAGGTTTTTCAGGGATCGTCCACCGGCAATATGTTGGTAGATAATCCGGACAGTTTGGAGGCCATATTCAAAGAATGTCCGATTTTGATAGCTACCCATAGCGAGAATGACAACATCATTAAAGCAAACTTAGAAAGATTTAAGCAAGAGTATGGAGAAAAGATTCCGGCAAAATTTCACCCGAAAATTAGGTCGGAGGAAGCCTGTTATGATGCCTCCAAAATTGTGGTAGAAATGGCTCGTGCCCAGGGTACCAAGTTGCATGTATTGCATATCAGTACAGGGAAAGAGGTAGGTTTATTTGACAATACCTTACCGCTTGCAGAAAAAAGGATTACGGCAGAGGCTTGCATACATCACTTATGGTTTTCTGAAGAAGATTATGATAGCAAAGGAAATTGGATCAAATGGAACCCGGCCATCAAAACTTCAAATGACAGGGATACCATATTAAAAGGGGTGCTGGAGGGCAATATTGACGTAATTGCTACCGATCATGCTCCACATACCATTGAAGAAAAAGAACAGTCTTACCTTAAGGCTCCTTCAGGAGGGCCTTTATTGCAACATGGTTTGATGGCCTTACTTGAAATGTATCATAATGGAAAAATAAGCTTGGCACAAATCGTTCAGAAAACGAGTCATAATGTGGCCATACTTTTTGAAATTGAAAACAGAGGATTTTTAAGAGAAGGCTATTTTGCAGATATGGTATTGGTAGATTTGGATGATTCTTGGGAAGTCAACAGAGGTAATGTGCTTTCTAAATGTGGATGGTCTCCTTTCGAAGGACAAAAGTTTAGGTCAAAAGTTACCCATACAATAGTTTCAGGTCATTTGGCTTATGAGAATGGCGTCTTTAATGAAGAAAAAAGGGGGGAAAGGCTTAAATTTTCAAGAAATATCTAGCTTGGTATTGCGTGACTGAAAAAAGCATATTACCTTTGCAATCCCATCTGATAAAAGAATCAGAAAATGAAATAAAATGGTGATTGTAGCTCAGCTGGTTAGAGCGCTGGTTTGTGGATCCAGAGGTCGCCGGTTCGAAACCGGTCTTTCACCCAAACCCTCCCTTTGATTAGGGAGGGTTGTTTTTTTATAACTGCATCCTACAAAGGGTTTATTCATATACCGAGTAGTTTGAGGGCAATGCAGGATAAATGGGAACAGTCTCTTTTCTCCTCTTTTGAATGGTTAAAGAGCAATACTTAAGGCTTGATTTAATATCCGCTTTTGTTCGTTTCCAAGCAGAAGGTATTCATGTTTATGGCATGTTATTTGATTAGCGATTGTTGTAGAATTCATTTAATTTCAGAAGATCATGTTTAAGTTACTTCAACCTTCAAAAAATTTTCCTCAAATAAAATATGTTAATTTAAATCATGTACAAATGTATATGGTGAAATTTGAGGAATCCATTAAGAATTTAGAAAAGATTCAAAAAGAAGCTCCTTGAGTAGCTGTTGAAAATATAAAATTCCACAAGAACTCTAATTGAGTTCTTTTTTTTTGTCAAAAAGTCAGTGATATTTTAATCATTTTGATTAATTGCTTTAGTTTTTATCTTAAATATTTTTCTTTACGAAGGATTAAAGTATTTTTATAAAAACCTCAAACTTTTGATTAAATGAGCTATATACACTTTGATAAGACTCAACTCATTAACCTCAATTACTCTTTAGAAAAAGAGATTATTCGTTCAAACCCCTTGGGTTGTTATACGAGTACCACCATTATTGGCTGTAATACAAGGAAATACCATGGGCTGCTCGTTGCACCACAACCGCAAATAGACGGTCAACTGCACGTGATGTTATCCAATGTGCATGAGAGTATTGTACAAAAAGATGCCGTTTTTAACCTAGGAATTAATAAATACCCGGGTACCTATTCCCCCAGGGGACATAAATATCTTGAAGATTTTGACTCAGAGCCTATCCCAAAACTTACCTACAGGGTTGGGGGAGTGATTTTTGAAAAAGAGATTATCCTGGACTCTACAACAGACCGGGTAATGATTAGGTATACATTGGCAGATGCCGTTATTCCTACTAAGATAAGAATTAATCCTTTTTTGGCTTTTCGTGGTTACCATGGATTATCTAAAGCCAATACCTATGTAAATAAAAAAATAAAGAAGATCGAAAATGGTGTACAGGTTCAGCTTTATGAAGCCTATGATCCTTTGTCATTACAGGTGTCGATGAACAACGATTTTGTTCCCGTTCCTGATTGGTTTTACAATATAGAATACTCCAAAGAAATAGAGCGAGGCTACGATTATCAAGAAGACTTGTATGTCCCCGGGTACTTCGAGTTTGAAATGGAAAAAGGGGACGAAGTTATTTTTTCGGCCGGATTAAAAGTAGCCAATACGGCTGAACTTCATGATAATTTTAATGAGGAAATTAAAAGAAGAATACCAAGAGATAATTTTGAAAACTGTCTCAAAAATTCTGCCAGCCAGTTTATAAGCAAACGCGATGGGGAAACACGTGTGATTGCCGGGTATCCTTGGTTTGGCTGGTGGGGTAGAGATACTTTTATCGCATTGCCTGGGCTTACCTTGACCATGGAAGATAATCAAACCTTTTTAGATGTTATGGATTCCATGACCAAGGATTTGAAAGGAGCCATGTTTCCAAATGTAGGAAGTGGTGTTTCTACAAATATGAACTCCATAGATGCACCACTTTGGTTCTTCTGGACTTTGCAGCAATATATTATTTTTACAGGTGATAAGGAGAGCATTCTGTCGAAATATATAGATAAATGCAAAGGGATAATAGATGGCTTTAAGGCAGGGACAGATTTTAAAATTCATGTGCAGGAAGATGGACTTATCAGTGGAGGTGTAGAAGGTGTTGGCTTGACTTGGATGGATGCGGTTACCAAAGAAGGGCCGGTGACCCCTAGAATTGGCTGTCCTGTAGAAATCAATGCCTTATGGTACAATGCCCTGAGGTTTTATCATGAAATGACCGGAGATGATGAAGCGCGTGAATTGGCAGATCAGGTGGAGGTAAGCTTTGTGGATCGATTTTGGTCTGAGAAAAAAGGTTACTTAGCAGATGTAATCACCGATGAAGATAAGGACTGGTCCATAAGGCCAAATATGGTCTTTGCTACCTCTTTACCTTATAGCCCACTTTCCAATGAACAAAAAGACAGTGTATTGGAGGTGGTAAAAACCAATTTATTTACCTATAGAGGCTTAAGGACTTTGGCACCGAGTGATCCTCGATACAAAGGATACTATAAAGGGGATCAAACCGAAAGGGACAATGCATACCATCAAGGGACAGCCTGGCCTTGGTTATTAGGGCATTTTGCTGAAGGCTATTTGAAATTGCATGGGAAGCAAGGCAAGAAACTGGTGGAAACCATGATCGATAGCTTTGATGAGGTGATGACGCAATATGGGATTGGAACAATTGCGGAAATTTATGAAGGTGATCCGCCCCACAGGCCCAAAGGAGCAATTTCTCAAGCTTGGAGTGTAGGTGAATTGTTAAGGATGAAATATTTAATCAACAACTTGTAAAGGGACAATATATGAAAGTATTAATGTTTGGTTGGGAATTTCCTCCTCATATTTCTGGTGGTTTAGGTACTGCCTGTTATGGTTTAGTTAAAGGAATGGACCACCACAAACAAGACCTGATTTTTGTTGTCCCAAAACTTTGGGGGGATGAAGATCCATTGGCTGAATTTGTGAACGCGAGTGAAATAGAAATTGATTATAGGGAACGCCGGTTTCGTGATATCTGGAAAAACCTGACCTACCTTGAGGTTAGTTCTTTTCTGGTTCCCTACCTCAGCCCTGAGGAATATCATAACCATACCGAACGTTTGCTTAAAGATCAGGATGAGCTTGAATCCAGTGTTCTGGCCAATAAATTTAGTTTTAGTGGAAAATATGGTAAAGACCTGATACTGGAAGTGTCACGTTATGCGCTGGTTGCCGCTCAAATTGCCAAAAATAAAAAGTTTGACTTGATTCATGCCCATGATTGGCTTTCCTTTCCCGCAGGTATAGCCGCCAAACAGATCAGTGGCAAACCCATGATTGCGCATGTACATGCCACAGAATTTGACCGTTCCGGCCAAACTGTAAATCAAAGGGTCTTTGATATAGAGAAAGCAGGTATGGAAGCAGCGGATAAAATTATTGCTGTAAGCCAACTCACCAAAAATACAATAGTGACCAAATATGGCATACCTGAAGATAAGGTAACCGTAGTTCACAATGCTGTATTGGATACAAGTATCATCAAGTCCCATGTGGAGAAAAAGGTGCCGGAAAAAATTGTCACTTTTCTAGGAAGAATAACCTTTCAGAAAGGACCCGAATATTTTGTGGAAGCTGCGGCAAAAGTGATAAAGAAAGATGAAAATGTCCGTTTTGTGATGGCTGGATCGGGAGATCTTCTCAACCGCATGATTCAAAGGGTTGCCGAACTAAGGATAGGTACAAAATTTCATTTTACAGGCTTCCTAAAAGGAGATGATGTGGACAAAATGTTTGCCTTAAGTGATGTATATGTCATGCCTTCCGTTTCAGAGCCATTTGGAATTTCACCGCTAGAGGCTGTAAGGCACAGTACCCCGGTGATTATCTCTAAGCAGTCCGGCGTAGCAGAAGTGCTACAAAACGCAGTGAAGGTGGATTTCTGGGATATCGATGCAATGGCTGATTCCATTTTTGCACTGTTGCATTACAATGGGATATCCAAAATGTTTAAAGAAATGGGTAGAGAAGAATTAAAAAGGCTCAAATGGGAGCACGTTGCCGAAAAAGTAATAGGTATTTATAAGCAAACCGTTAATCAATAGGATATGAGAACCATTTGTTTTTATTTTCAAGTACACCAACCCTTTAGATTAAAACCTTATCGCTTTTTTGAGATTGGGGATGATCATGATTATTGGGATGACTACTCGAACAGAAACATCATGAATAAGGTAGCCAAAAAGTGCTACTTGCCAATGAATCAACTTTTGTTGGAATTAATCAGGAAATTTGATGGGAAGTTCAAGGTGTGCTTTTCACTCTCAGGTACGGTTCTCGACCAAATGGAGGCCTATGCCCCGGAAGTGCTTCACAGTTTCCAAGAACTGGTGGCTACAGGTCATGTAGAATTACTCAATGAGACTTATGGTCATTCACTCTGTGCCCTCAAGAGTGAGACTGAGTTTAAAGATATGGTAAAGCTGCATCAGGAGAAGATTCAGCATCACTTCAATGGCTATAAACCCAAGGTGTTTAGAAATACTGAGTTGATCTACTCTGATGAAATAGGGGCGATGGTCTCAAAAATGGGCTTTGAAGGGATCCTGTCTGAAGGAGCCAAGCATATCCTGGGATGGAAAAGCCCCAATTTTGTATATGTAAATTCAATTGAACCCAAACTGAAAGTATTGCTTAAAAATTTCAGACTTAGTGATGATATAGCGTTTAGATTTGGGGAAAAAACCTGGACGGATTATCCACTCACCACTGATAAGTTTATAGGTTGGCTCAATCAAGTGCCCAAGGAAGATGAAGTGATCAACCTGTTTATGGATTATGAGACATTTGGTGAACACCAATGGAAGGAGACTGGGATTTTTGAATTTATGAAAGACCTTCCGGGTGCAATTTTCCAACAAACGGACTTTAGCTTTTCTACGCCATCGGAGGTAATCGCCAATGCATCTCCTGTAGGGCAGATCAATGTGCCTACTCCGATTTCTTGGGCGGATGAGGAGCGTGACCTTACCGCTTGGTTAGGTAATGACCTTCAGGATGAAGCATTTGACAGACTCTTTGAATTAGAGAGTATGGTAAAACGCTGTGATGATCCTGAGATTTATAAAGATTGGAGGTATTTACAAACCAGCGATCATTTTTATTATATGTGTACCAAGTTTTTCTCCGATGGTGACATACATGCTTATTTTAGCCCCTACGAAAGTCCCTATGAAGCCTTTATCAATTATATGAATGTACTTAGTGACTTTATCCTACGATTGAAACAAGCTGAAAAAGCAAAGGCCTAATTGACTTCGGATACAATTAAGTAAAGTAAGCATCCCTGAATCACAGGGATGCTTTTTTTTATTGATAACTGTAATTTACTTGACTCCCTTTTTCTGGGTCTAATTCTATATTGGCAAAGACACCAATTTCTTGTTGTAACTCTTCAACATGACTAATGATGCCTACAATTCTGTTTTCATGCCTTAAGGCTTTCAAAGTCTCAAAGACTATTCTCAGTGACTTCCTGTCCAAAGCGCCAAAACCTTCATCCAAAAAGAAGAAACTTTGATCTGCTTGGTTGAGTGATTTCACTTTTTCTGCCAAGGCCAGTGCCAGGCATAAGGAAGCCTGGAAGGTTTGGCCTCCGGATAAAGTTTTAAGCAACCTTTTCTTGCCATCATTTAAATAGTCTACCACCCAAAATGTATTGTTGTCATCTATTTCCAACCTCAGGCTGTTTTTTGTCAGTTGAGTAAATCGCTTGTTGGCGGTGTTGCACAATTCTTTGAGATAAATGCTGCTGACATATTTTACAAAGCCACTGCCCTTAAACAACTGTTCCAATTCTTTTAAATTGGAAGCCCTGTTTTCCATAGTGTCCAATATCTTTAGTAAACCTTTCTTTGTCTCTACCTTCTCCCTAATGTCTGAAACATCTCGGTCTATATTTATTTTCGCTTTTTGCACCTGGTCCAATTCTTCTTTTTTCTTTTTGTGGTCCCCGGCTACAGCATCAAAGAAATTCTGGTCAAAGGTTTTGATGCCTTCCTCAGCTTCCAGCGCTGCAAGGTGGGATTGGACTACGGAACAGTCTTGCTCATACTCCCGTATTTCTTGATCAAGTTTCTCTTCATCAAGATGGCTGTTGAAAAGTTTTTCCAACTGAGCCTGATCTGTTTGTCCATACTGGGTTTTCAAAGCATCGAATTCATTTTTCAACTTTTCCAGTTTGATAGATGCTTCCTCTTTGTTTTTGCTGAAATTCTCCAGATTGGCCAAATTGGTTGCCGCATCCTGGCGCTTTTCTTTCAGGACTTTTTGTTTCCCATCCAATAAATTGGCAGTGTCTTCAATGTCCTTTCGAACACTGGCTATCATTTGCTGGATGGTCTCAGTAGACGAATCCATGTACTTTTCACAGAAAACCTTGTCAATGATTTCATCTTCCTTTGCTTGTAAGGTGCTGCCTAGGGCAATGGCCTTCTGCTCTTCCTCTCTCAGTTCTTGATGGGCACCATCTATTCGAGTCCGCAGAATGTCTATTTTTTTTCTATACTCCCGAGCACTGTTGTGAAGTTGATCTTCTTTTTTAATTTGATCCGTAAGGACTGAGAGCTTTTCATTGATGTCTTCCAGAGTATGTATACCTAAAGTGCTTAACTCATTTTTAAGGGTGTTGAATTGATGGTTTAAGTCCTCCAGTTCTCCGGTTTTGTCGGATATTAGTTTAGTTTGATTGGTCTTTTGAAGCTCCTGATCATAAAGCCTCCGGGAAAGGAGTTGGATTTTTTCCAGATTCTGCCTAGTTTCCTCAATTTGTTGATTATAGCCGTTTACCCTCTCTTCGGTGTGATCTGAAGTAAGGGGGTAAGGGTGGTCTACAGCCCCACAGAGTGGGCAAGGTTCTCCTTCTTTTAAACTGTGGATATGGGCCTGTAAAGCCTTTTTTTCAATAAACTTTGCTTTAGCCTCTTCTATAGATTTGATGTTTTCTTTTTCCCAAGCATCCCAGAGTTCCAAACTCGTGAATTGGGAAGGAATCATGCCTATAATTTTGTTTTCTTCTTTCTGAATGGAATCATTTTCTAATTTTAATTTGGCAATGGCCTCTTCCAGCTTTTTGATGCTCAAGGAGAGGCTTTTCCAATCCTTTAAGTCGCCGGTAAGTCTTGCCATGAGTGTACTATTGGACTGGTTTCTATTCTCTTCAAGCTCCTTTTCCAATAAATCAAGTTGATTCTCTAAGGCTTTTTGTTGGCTTAAGCCCTCTTCTATAGTGGGTTTAATTTGGGAAACTTTTTTTTGAGCGGCGTCTAGTTTTCTTTGGATGATTTGAATCGCTATAACCTTTTCCAAGTCCCGGATTTTGGCTTCCCGCTCTGGGCGTTTGTCAGCCTTTTTCCTCAAATCCTCTTCCTCTTGCTCCAGCTTGTCGATTTGTTCAGCATAGGTTAGCTTAAACCTGCTGCAATCTGCAAGTCCTATGGTGGCTTTCTCTAGCTCTAACTGCTCATCTTTTATTTGATTCCAAACCGGTTTCAAATAGCTATTTGCCTGTATAAAGGCTTTCAGCTCCTTTTTCTTGGTTTCAATTTCTTTCGTTCGGCTTTGAAGGTCTT